>JAGCEZ010000006.1 GCA_017650365.1 Fibrobacterales bacterium
CGCCCTGCCGCGCCCTGGTTCAGGGCGCCCGCGACCGCGGCGAGGGCGTCCGCGGCGGCGAGGCCCCGGGTGGGGACCGGGGCCGGCGCGGCGAGCCTCCCGTCGTCGCCGCAGAGGACGTGCTTCGCGGTCGTCCCGCCGACGTCCACGCCGGCGGCGACGGTTCCGGGTTCCGGGCGGAGGGGGAATTCCAGGGTCTCGAGGGGGTTCGGATGCGAAAACATGGCGCGCTCGATTTTTAGCTTTGCGGTTGCACGAAAACTACACCTGAGGAAAAGGAATGGCAAATCTCGCGGTCATGGTCAACGGTCTTCCCGGCAACATGGGCCAGGAGGTGGCGCGCGCCGTGCTGCGCCGCGGCTGGACGCTCGTCCCCTGGGCGCTGACCGGCGAAATCGTCAAGGAAGACTCGATGGAGCTCGACGGCATGGAGATCGGCTTCCTCAAGCCCCGCGACCGCGACGCCCGGATCGGCGAGATCCTGATGGCGAACCCCGGCCTGATCGCCGTGGACTACACGCACCCCGACGCGGTGAACGCCAACGCCGAGTTCTACGTCCGCCACAAGATCCCCTTCGTGATGGGGACCACGGGCGGCGACCGCGCGAAGCTGCAGGAGCTGCTCGCCTCCGCGGGGCTTGCCTGCGTGGTCGCGCCGAACATGGCCAAGCAGATCGTCGGGTTCCAGGCGATGGTCGACTGGGCCTCGCGCGAATTCCCCGACCTCTTCGCGGGCTGGAAGCTCCAGGTGCGCGAGTCGCACCAGAAGGGCAAGGCCGACACCTCCGGCACGGCGAAGGCCGTGGTCGCCTCCATGGCGCGGTGGGGTCTGGACGCGAGCGTCGAGAAGATCGAGAAGATCCGCGAGGAGAACGCGCAGATGGAGTTCGGCGTCCCCGAGACGGCGCTGAAGGGCCACGCCTTCCACACCTACTCCATCGACAGCGCGGACGGCTCGGTCCACTTCGAGTTCCGCCACAACGTCTGCGGGCGGCGCATCTACGCCGAGGGGACCTGCGACGCGGTCGCCTTCCTCGAAGGCAAGCTGCACTCCGGCGAGAACCGGCTCTTCACGATGTTCGACGTGCTGCGCGAAGGCCGGATGGGCTGACCGCGCGGCGTCCGCGCTACTTGAACAGGATTTCGACCTTTTCGGGGGCCAGGCACATCTTGCCCTGGCAGGCCTGGTAGCCGAACGCGCCGGCGGTCGCGGTCGTGTCGTAGGGTCCGACCGCCTTGGCGGGGACGACGATTTCGACCTTGCCGCCGAACCAGAGCTTGTCCAGGCCCAGTTCGGGCACGGGCGTGCGGTTGGGCTCGGGCCACTTCGGCGCCGCGAAGCGGATTCCCTTGGACTTCAGCTCGAGCGAGCAGGGATAGGCGTCGGGATCCTCCGGGGCGTTCGAGACCACCTGCCAGCCCGGCGCGATGTCGAGCCGGACGACCACGGCGCCCTTCTCCTTCGGAGAGCCGGACCAGACCGCCTCGGCCTGGACGGGCGTCCACTTGGGGGCCGCGCAGAGCGTCGCGGCGGCGACGAGCGCGAGAAGAAGGGCGGTCCTGGGGGAACGACGGGTTCGCATGGGCAATAAATAGGAAATCCGGCTCTCCGAGACTACATTTTAAGCATGTCCTCGTGGAGCGTGAGCGTCAGGTCGTACGATGGTCCGCTGGACCTGCTGTACTTCATCGTCAAGGACAAGAACCTCGACATCCGCACCGTCGGCATCGCCGAAATCGCCGACCAGTACGCCGCGTACCTCGACGGCCTCCGCCAGCAGGAGGTCGACCTCAACGAGGCGAGCGACTACCTCAGCATGATGACCAGCCTGATGCTGCTGAAGGCGGCCGAGCTGCGCCCGCGCGAGGGGGCGGCGGCCGAGGAGTTCGGCGACTTCGACTTCGAGGAGGACGGCGAGAGCATCCGGCAGGCGATCCGGCTCTTCGGGGCGTACAAGGAGATGGCCTTCGGGCTGCGCGAGATGGAGGGCGTCGAGCGCGACAGCTTCGGGCGCGGCTTCCGCGAGAAGTTCGGCGCGGAGAGCGACGAGGAGATCGTCGGGAAGGAGGCGGGCGTCTACCAGCTGCACAAGGCCTTCTACAAGGTGATGCAGGCGAACTCCTCCTCCTTCGGCGCCGCCGTCCACACGATTTCGCTCGACTACTTCCCGATCGAGGACGCCATCCAGCAGGTGGGGAACCTGCTGCGCAAGCGCGGCCGCTCCTCGTTCGACGAGCTCGTGGGCGCCGATCCCCAGCCGCTGGTCGCCAGCACGACGTTCCAGGCGCTGCTGGAGATGGTCCACGACCCCAAGTCCTCCTGCCCGGTGGTGCTCCGCCAGCTCGACATGAACGGCCTTCTGTGGGCCTACCGCAAGCGCGACAACACCGAGTATTTCGACGAAATGGCCTCGACCGCCTCGGTCGAGCCCCCGAGCTACGACACGCCCCTAGCGGGCGGCCTGGTGGAGTACATCCAGAAGCGCGTCGGGGAGATGGCGAGCGACAAGCTGGGCATCGACGGGCTTCTCCAGGAGCTGACGAACCGCGTGCTCGGCGGCAAGAACGTGACCGACGCCGACCTCGACCACCTTCTGGGCGGCGGCAGCCTGGGCACGATGCCCTCCGAGGTCGCCGGCGAGCCCGAGCCCGCGCCCACGGACGAGGAACTGCTCCGCGCCGCGCTCGACGACGAGATTTCGAGCGAGCTGAACGACGGCCCGCGGGCGGAAGACGCCGCAGGGGAGTCCGCTGAGTCGGCCGCCGGCGCGGAAGCGGATTCCGAAGAGCCCGCCGACGCGGATTCCGAAGACGGTTCCGACGAGGAGCCGGACGACGACGACTCGGACGTTTCGGACGAAGAGGGGGCCGTGGAGGCCGAAGGGGAGGATCCGGACGGGGAATCCGGGGAGAGCGGCGAGAATTTCGACAAATTCTTCGAATAGCACGATCGAAAGGAGATGCCCATGCGCCTTTCCGCTTTCGCGTTGTCCGTCGCGCTCTTGGTCTCGTCCGCCTTGGGCGACGCTCCCAAGTTCTTCAGCGGCTATTTCCTCCAGCTCTGGATCGGCTACGGGGTCACGAACGGCGTCATGTTCGCCGACCAGGCCTATTACGACAGGTGGCTGAAGGGGCTGGCCGACGTGGGGGCCGAATTCGTCATCGTCCAGTCCACCATCACGCGCGACAACCAGAACTGGGTCCTTCCTCCCGGCGACAGCGTGGTCGACGCCGACTACGCCTGGTACCAGCCCAAGGGCGACTCGGTGATCATGGGAATCCACCAGCGGAGCTACATGGCCAACCTGGACTACGCGGGCGCCCCGAAGCAAGGCGGAAAGCAGCCCGTGGACTACATCCTGGAGGCGGCGAAGAACAACGGGATGAAGGTCTACCTGGGGCTCTACCTCGACGCGCAGGAGACGTCGGAGACCGACTGGTGGAGCGTGATGGACTACAATCTGCTGGACACGGTGACCTACAGCGGCAAGATCGACTACGCCTCCTCCTACTGGCGCAGGGCCCGGAACGCCTACGAATACCACAAGCTCCGGAGCGTGCAGGTGCTGAACGAGCTGTGCGACCTCTACGGCGACCACGAGGCGCTGGCCGGGTTCTACTTCGTTCCGGAAATCGCCTACACCCAGGCGATGATCCAGGACTCCTCGAAGCACTACGTGATCGACATGATCCGTCCCGTCGTCGAGGCGGCGCACGCCTGCGGGGAGAAGTTCACCCTGGCGATCAGCCCCTACGTGGGCTCCATGCTTCCCTATCCCCGGGAAAACCCCTCGCCGGAGGGCTACGGCGACTGGTGGGAGGACGTGCTGTCCGCCACGGGAATCGACCTGATGTACCTTCAGGACGGCATCGGCGCCAACCCCGATTCGCTCACCGAGGAGTACGACGCCATTTCGGGCTACGAACGGGAGATCAAGCGGGCCTGCGACAATTCCGGCACGACCACCTGCTGGGGCAACGTGGAGATCTACCACGGCACGGGACCGCAGATGACCCCGTCGACGCTGGAGAAGGTGCGCCTGCAGATGGACGCCTTCGCCCCCTACGCGGAGAAGCTGGTCGCCTTCTCCTACCACTACATCGACACCATGCAGGCGGCCTCCCTCGAGATGGACTCGGCTGCCGTGGCCCGGTTCTACGCCGATTACCGCGACTACTACCGGCGGAACTTCGCCTCCGTCGGGAGAGAATTGGGACCGGTCGCGTCCCGGCTGCCCGGCGGCGCCCTGGCGGGCGACCTCTTCCGCATTCCCGGCGGCGAGGCCCGCTGGGAGCTGCGGGACGCGGCGGGGCGGGTGATGGGCTCCGGGCGGGGGAGCGAGGTGCGGATGCCCGAAGCCACGGGCTTCTACGCGCTGCACCTCGAACGGCCGTCGGGCGCGCACGACATGGCGCTGTGGCGGGTGCCGGGGGGAGAGTAGGCCTTCCGTCTTTTCAGGTCGTCGGGAGGAGGTTCAGGCGCCGGATCTCCGCGCAGAGGAAACGCGCCATTTCGCGGTGCGCTTCCGGAAGCGGATGGCCCTTGAAGCCGTTCATCGGCGGGAACTGTTCCGTGAAATGGAGACGGCGGAATCCCCGCGAGGAGAGGGCCTCGACGATTCCGCGCCAGAGGACGCTTTCGGGCCCGTCGTGGCCGCCGGTCAGCGGCATCGCCAGGATCGGCGTCTCCTCGCCCAGGAGGGCGCGGACGCGCAGGAGCAGGCGTTCGCCCTTTTCCGCGAAATCCGCGCGCAGCTCCTCCTGCGTGGACCAGGCCTCGCCCGCGTGGAGCGGCTCGGAGAAGTCGTTCGCCCCGAGCGCCACCACCGCGAGGTCGACGCGCTCGACCGCGTCCCGCGTGAGCCGCGCGCCCGAACGGGGCACCAGGTCTTCGTAGAGGTCGGGCATCGTCTCGCCGACCTCGCCGCCGTTCCAGTTCCGGACGATTCCCTTGCCCGAGCGCGCGATGGCGAGGTGGTCCGCGCCGAGTTCGCGCGAGGCCAGGAAGGCGTAGCCTTGGGTGTGGTCGGTGCCGTCGAGCGGGTCGGCTTCGCAATGGGGAACCAGCCCGTAGCCGACGGTCAGCGAATCTCCGACGAACTCGATGACCGGACGGTGGGTCGGGCGCGTCGAGAGCGAGGCGAGGGCTTCGCTCCCGTCGGCGCTCCGGCATCCCAGGATCGCGACCGGGCGGTCGAAGGGCTCCGAGGCGAGGATCAGCCGCGAGCAGCAGAGCGCCTCGGGAGGGACGGCGACGCCGCCGGAGAGGTCGATTTCCCGTTCGCCGGCGTCGAAGGCGAGCTGGATCGACGCGACGGGTTCGGAGAAGGCCCGCTTCGGCTCGTACGGGGAGCCGTCGGGGCTCATGATCCGGACTTCGAGGAGGAAGCGCGACGGCGGGACGCGCAGCGTCGCGCGCGGGGCCTCGGCGCCGCGCCAGAGCAGCTGCAGCTCGCAGCCGGGCCAGGAGAAGGCGGGCTTCGCGGGGTTTGTCCTGTCGAGGCGTCCGAAGAAGTTCGCCTTCATCGCGCCCTCCGCGCGGCTACTTGCCGCCGCGGTTGATGAAGGACATGAACTCCTCGCGGGTGCTCTGCTTGTGGAAGAGCCCCTTGAGGTGCGACGTGACCATCGTGCTTCCGGGCTTGCAGACGCCGCGCATGGTCATGCAGCTGTGCTCGCACTCGATGACGACCGCGACTCCGAGCGGGTTCAGCTTCTCGTCGATGAAGTCGGCGATCTGGCGGGTCAGCCGCTCCTGGATCTGCGGACGCCGGGCGAAGTGGTCCACGACGCGGCCGATCTTGGAGAGGCCGACGACGCGGTCGCGCGCGACGTAGGCGACGTGCGCCTTGCCGATGAAGGGGAGGAAGTGGTGCTCGCAGAAGGAGACGATCGGGATGTCGCGGACGATGATCATCTCCCGCGCCTCCTCGTCGAACGTCGTGGAGAGCAGCTCCGCCGGGTCGTTTTCCATGCCGGCGAGCATCTCCTTGTACATCCGCGCCACGCGCGCGGGCGTCTTGACCAGCCCTTCGCGGTTCGGATCCTCGCCGATCCCCTCGAGGATCATGCGGAAGCCGGCTTCGATTTTCTCCAGATCCATCGGCACGGATCAGACCTCCCGCAGCATCACCCTGGAGTTCCGCTGCCTGTTGTAGTTGCTCCTGATCGGCTCGGGCAGGTCGTCCACGGTCCCGAACCGGAATCCGAGGCGCGGGAACCAGTCGCCGGCCTGCGTGGTGAGCAGGCAGAGCCGCTTCAGCCCCTGCCGCTTGGCCTGGGAGATCAGCGTGTTGACGATCCGGGAGCCGGCGCCGCGCGACTTGGTCTCCTGGTCCACGGCGATGGCGGCGATCTCGCCCCACTCGTCGGAGAGCCGGTGCAGCGCGCCGCACCCCTGGATGCGGCCGTCCACCTCGAAGACGATGAAGTCCGCGATCTTGGCGGCGATGTCCTCGGCGGTCCGCGGGACGAGCGCCTCCATCCGCATGTAGGCCTCCATCAGCTTGAGGAGTTCGGGGATGTCGTGCGTGGACGCGGGCCGGATCGAGGCGAAGTCGTTCGCGTAGATCATCGTGCCGCCGCCGCGGCTGGAGAAGATCTCCTCCAGCACCGAGCCTTCGTGCAGGCCGTTGACCACGTGGGCGCGCGGAACGCCGTTCTCGCACGACTTGAGCGCGTGCGAGAGGATGTCGCGCATCGCGAAGGGAATCGCGTCGCCGTTGCGTTCGAGCAGGTTCCGCGCCTGGTCCACGGTCAGCTCGTGGATGATTCCCTCCGGCCCGGCGACGACGCCCTCGGGAAGCTCGAGACCCTCGGCCGAGACGCCGCCCTCGAGCCCGAGGTCGAGGAACTTCGCCACCTCGAGGGAGCTGGCGCAGAGGGCCGAGGCCACCTCGTTGGAGTTGACGTTGTAGATCTGGCCGAGCTTGTTCCAGCCGAGGTTGGGGAGGATCGGGATGTACCCCTCGTCGAGGAGTTCCTTGACCACGTCGGCCTTGATCTTCTCCACGCGCCCGGTGCGGCCGTAGTCGACGCCCTTGAGCACGCCCATGCTCCGCGCCCGGACCCAGTTGCCCATGACGCCGGTGGCGCTGTTCGCGGAGAGCTGCGCGAGCACCTTCTGCGAGACGGTCATCGAGGCGAGCATCACCAGGGGCATCGCCTGGTCGTCGGTGAGCCGGATGCCGTTCACGCACTTCGACTCGTGCCCGTACTTGCCGAGGATGGCGTCGATGGCGTTCCGCGCCCCGGGAACGATCACGATCCGGATGCCCAGCCGATGGAGCTGGACGATGTCGCGGATCAGGAGGGGGAAGAGGGGGTTGTCGAGGAGCGAGTCCTCGATTTTGACGACGAAGACGTTCCCGCGGTACCTGTCGAGGTAGCCGAAGACTTCGCGGATGGCGTTCGCGATCGCCGAAGTGCCGAGAGTGTGCGCTCCCATCTTTTCCTCCGTGCCAGAGGTCCGTCGGAGAGCCCGGATCCGCCTACTGGAAGCGGATCAGGGTGTCGATGTCACCGTTGACGTAGCGGCCGATGCGGTCCTTGTCGCCGTTTTCGTCGTACATCGTGTAGTCGCCGTGGCGGTTGTCGTCCTTGTAGGTGCCTTCGCCGGCGAGCTTGCCGTTTTCGTGGTATTCGCGGTATTCGCCCTCGAGCCTGCCGTCCACGTAGGTGCATTCCACGCGGATCTGCCCGTTGGAGTACCACTCCCTGGTCTCGCCGTTGCGCTTGTCGTTGAACATCTTGGTCTCGAGCTGTTTCTGGCCGTTGTCGTACCATTCGACCATCGGGCCCTCGACCTTGCCGTTCTTGTAGACGCGTTCGCGCGACTTCTTGCCGTTGGGGTAGTATTCGGTGAAGACGCCTTCGCGCTGCCCGTTGACGTAGCGGCCTTCGCCCGCGACGGACGAGTCGGGGTGCCAGGTCTTCCAGGCGCCGTCCATCTTCCCGTCCTTGTACTCGGTTTCGTAGATGCGCTGCCCTTCGAAGAGGTAGCCGCGCTCCACGCCGTTGACCAGCTTGCCGTCGTGCCGTTCGCCGCAGATCTCCGTCTTGGGGTGGATCTTGCGGGGTTCGTACCATTCGGTGAATTCGCAGTCGCCGCAGCCCGCGAGAAGGGCGGCCAGGGTGAGAAGGGCGAGGGGCTTGAAGGTCATGGTTTCCTCGGAAAGGGGGTTCGATGGGCGAAATCTACCAATATCCTATCTTTTAAGGGCCGTTCCACCCCGATTTTTCGCCCCGCCGGAGGGCTTCGATGCTGACGAAACGACTGGTGGTCTGCCTGGACGTCCGCGACGGAAAGGTGACGAAGGGAATCAAGTTCCAGGGGAACGTCGACATCGGCGATCCGGTCGAGATGGGGGCGCGCTACAGCGCGGAGGGGTGCGACGAGCTGGTCTTCTACGACATCGCCGCCTCGGCGCGCGGCCGGGCCATCGACATCGGGATGGTGCGGAGGATCGCGAAGAACGTCTTCATCCCCTTCGCCGTGGGCGGCGGGATCCGGAACCTGGACGACATGCGCGAGGTGCTCCTGGCCGGGGCGGAGAAAGTGAGCGTCAACTCGCTCGCGGTCCGGAACCCGGAAATCATCCGCGACGGGGCCCGCGCGTTCGGGAACCAGTGCGTGGTGCTCGGCATGGACGCGCTGCGCGTGGAGAGGTCCGCCGCGATTCCCTCGGGATACGAGGTCGTGACCAAGGGCGGACGCCAGCGCGAGGGGATCGACGCCCTGGAGTGGGCGAAGCGGGCCGTGGATCTCGGCGCGGGCGAGATCGTCGTCAACAGCATCGACGCGGACGGCACGCGCGACGGGTACGAGCTGGCGATCACGGACATGGTCGCGAAGGCGGTCGAGGTCCCCGTGGTCGCCTCGGGCGGGGCGGGCAGGCCGGAGCACATCCGGGACCTCTTCGCGAAGACGGGTGCCTCCGCCGCGCTCGTGGCGAGCATGGTCCACTACGGCGACTACACCTGCGAGTCGATCAAGCGCGCCTGCGCGGACGCCGCGCCGATGCGCCTGGACTGGTCGTTCGGAGGCGCGCGGTGAACCCCTCCGTCGCCCGGAGCGCGCTCGACGCCGGCCTGGACTGCGGCGCGGACTTCGCCGAGCTGTTCGTCGAGGAGACCCGCGAATCCAACCTCCTGCTGAAGGAGAGCAAGATCGATTCGGCCGAGGCCGCCACCGCCTTCGGGGTCGGCGTCCGTCTGATCTTCGGGTCCGAAGTGCTCTACGCCTACACCTCCGACGACTCGGAGGAGTCGCTCGTCGCCCTGGCCCGCAAGCTCGGGTCGCTCCGCGCCGCCGCGCGGAAGATCTCCCCGGATTCCCCGTTCGTCCTGAAGCCGGCGGCGCGGCTCCGCGAGGTCCTGCTCGACCCGCGCGGCGCGGGGCAGCGGGCCAAGCTGCCGATGCTGCAGACCCTCGACCGCGTCGCGCGGGGGGCGGGCGCGCGGATCGCGCAGGTCTCGGCCTCGATGTCCGACGCGGTCTCGGAGATCGAGATCTACAACAGCGAGGGGCTCGCGGTCTCGGACCGCCGGACGCGCACGCGGCTCGCGCTGAACGTCGTGGCCGGCGAAGGGGACGAGAAGGTCTCCGCGCGCCACGCCCCGGGCTCCACGCTCGGGTTCGAGTTCTTCAAGGGCCTCGACCTGGACCTCATCGCCCGGACGACGGCGGAGCAGGCGCTCCGGATGCTGGGCGCGGGCTACGTCGAGGGCGGGAAGATGCCCGTCGTGATCGGGAACGGCTTCGGCGGGGTCATCTTCCACGAGGCCTGCGGGCATCCGCTCGAAACGGAGTCGGTGCGCAAGAACGCCTCGGCCTTCGGCGGGAAGCTGGGCGAGAAGATCGCGCACTCCTGCCTGACCGCGATCGACGACGGCACGCTTCCGGGCGTCTGGGGCTCCATCGCCGTGGACGACGAGGGGACGCCGACGCAGCGCACGGTCCTGATCGAGAACGGCGTGCTGAAGACCTTCCTCTCCGACCGCGTGGGCGCGGCGGAGGTCGGCGTGCCGCGTTCGGGCTCCGCCCGGCGCGAATCCTACGAACTGGCGCCGGTCGCCCGGATGCGCAACACCTTCATCGCGCCCGGGACGAGCTCCCTTTCCGAAATGCTCGCCTCCGCGGGCGAGGGGCTCTACGCCTGCAAGATGGGCGGCGGTTCGGTCAACCCCGCGACGGGCGAGTTCAACTTCGCCGTCGAGGAGGGATACCGCATCCGCGGCGGGAAGCTCGCGGAACCGGTGCGCGGCGCCTCCCTCATCGGGAAGGGGCCCGAGGTCCTTCCGCTGATCTCGATGGTCGGCGACGACCTGGAGCTGGCGAGCGGGATCTGCGGCGCCTCGAGCGGGCTGGTGCCCGTGACCGTGGGACAGCCGACGATCAAGGTGGACTCCATTCTGGTGGGCGGACGATGAGCGCTGAAACGACGGACGACAGGAGCCAGATGCCGCTGGAATCGGCGGTCGCCTTCCTCGCGGAGACCGCGCGGAAGAGCGGCGCGGACGGATGGGACCTCCGCGCGGGCGCGAGCGCTTCGGAAGGCGTTTCGGTCGCGGGCGGCCGGGTGGACCGGCTGGAACTGCGGAGCGACGCCGGGATCGGAGTCCGGGTCTTCCGCGACGGCCGTCCGGGCTACGCGAGCACGGGCCGCCTGACGCGCGACGCGATCGGACGGATGTTCCGCGACGCCTGGGACCACACGTTCCTCTCCGACGCGCTCCGGATCGACCTGCCCTCGCCCGAGGAGCCGTCCTACCGCGAGACCGGGCTCTACGACCCCGCCGTCGAGGCGCTCGACCTGCCCCGGATGGAGGCCTTCGCGCTGGAACTCGATCGCAGGGTCCGCTCGCTCTCGTCCGAAATCGCCGAGATTCCGGAGCTGGACGCGGAGAAGAGCGTCTCGGAAACGTTTTTCCTGAACTCGAACGGGGTCTCGTTCTCCCGCAGGCGCTCCTCCGTGGGCGCCGGGCTCGGAGTCGTCTTCGAACGGGACGGCCAGACCAAGATGGGCGTCGGGCAGCTGCACCGGCGCGGTCCCGAGGCGCTGGACGCCGCCTACCTGGCCGACGAGGCCGTGGCCCGGGGGAGCGGTCTCCTGGGCGCGCGCCCGGTCGAGGGCGGGGAGTGGCCCGTGCTGCTCGACCGCCGCGTCGCGACGCGCCTGGTCTCGCTCTACGCCTCCGCCTTTTTCGCGCTGGCCGTGCAGAAGAACCAGTCGCGCATGGCCGGCAAGATGGGGCCCGCGGTCGCCTCGGAACTCTTCACTTTGCGCGACGACCCGCACCGCGACGGGCTCTTCGGGAGCCGCGCGTTCGACGGCGAGGGCGTCCCCACGCGCGGAACGACCGTGCTCGAGCGCGGAAAGCTCGTCTCGTGGCTCCACAACCTCGAATCGGCGGCCCGCGAGGGCGTCCGCTCCACGGGCAACGGCTCGCGCGGGCTCTCCGGCCCGGCCGGGACCTCCTTCAACAACCTGATCGTGGACGCCGGCGCGACGACGCGCGGGGAGATGCTGAAACTCCGTCCCCGGATGCTTCTCGTGACCAAGCTCGAGGGCGGCACGGGCTGCAGCGCCCTCTCCGGCGAGCTGAGCGTCGGTGCGCAGGGCTTCCTCGTCGAGGGCGGGGAGATCGTCCGGCCCGTGGACCAGATCACGATCTCCGGCGACGGGTTCCGGATGCTGCGCGACGTCGTGGCCGTGGGGGACTCCTATGACGACCCGTTTGCCTCGCGCCGCGTTCCGGACCTCCTCGTCTCCTCCCTGAAGGTGTCGGGATGAACGGCGCCGCGGTCCTGAAGGCGGAGGAGCTCTCCTTCGGCTACCGGAACGCGGAACGCCTCGTCCTGGACGGACTCTCCTTCGACATGGGCCCGGGCGGGATCGTCGCCCTCGTCGGCGCGAACGGCGCGGGCAAGACCACGCTCCTGCGCCTGCTTTCCGGGCTGTTCGAACCCCGTTCGGGCCGGATCGAGCGCTTCGGGAAGGCGCTCCGCGCCAAGCGCGCCGACTTCGCGGACAACGCCCGCGTCGGCGCGCTCGTGGCCGCTCCGCTCTGCTGGCGCAGCCTGCGGGTCGCGGAGTGGCTCGAGGCCTTCGCCGACCTTTCCGGCGCCCCGCGGGCCGCGTGCGCGGAACGCCGCGCGGACCTGCTGCGCCGCTTCGACCTCGATCCGCGGGCGCGGGTCTCCGTCCTCTCCGCGGGCAATCTCCAGAAACTGCACGTCGTCCGCGCGCTCCAGCACGCGCCGGAACTCCTGCTTCTGGACGAACCGACCTCCGCGCTCGACCCCGCTTCGCGCCGCGAATTCTGGTCGGTCCTCCGCGAGGAGGCGGACCGGGGGAGCGCGGTCCTGGTCTCCAGCCACCAGCTCGACGAGCTGGACCGCTCGGTCTCCCGCGCGCTGCTCCTCAAGGGCGGGAGAATCGCGCGCGAGCTCGCGGGCGATTCCGCCCGTCCCTGGCGCGTGGTCGCCGCCGCGCCGGAGGAGGAGGTGGCCCGGGCGCTCGGCGCGCTCTGGAATCGCGCGGCGGCGCATTCCGGCGCGGACGGCCTGACGCGGGCGGACTGGCCCGACGACGTGCCGCGGAATCCCGTCCTCGCGAAGCTGGTCGAGGCGGGAATCCCCGTCGCGGAGATGCGTCCGCTCGCCCTCTCCGAAATGTGGGGGGATCTGCTGTGAAACGGCTCGTCCTCCTCGAATGGCGCGAAATCTCCCGGGACCTGCGGAGCTGGCTGGTCGCGCTGCTTCCGGTCTTCCTCTTCTCGTTCGCGCGGACCCTTGCGCCCGCGGACCAGGGGTCCGCCGCCGCGTTCCACGAACTGGTCGACTTCGGTCTGGCCGCGCTCGCCCTGGAGGTCGCCCTGGCCATCGACTGCGTCGCCTGGCAGCGCGACCGCGGGGAACTCGAGCTCCTGCTCCTCCTCCCTCTTTCCCCCGCGCGGATCCTCGGCGCGAAGCTCGCCGCGATCCTCGTCCCGACGTTTCTGCTCGAAGCGGTCCAGCTCCTCTGGGCGCTGCTCCTGCGCTCCGCGCTCGCGGACTCCGTTCCCTCCGCCTCCGCCGGCGACGTCGTCCGCGCCGCGGCGTTCCTCTTCGCCGCCACGCTCGCCGCGGCGGTCTGGAGCGCCCGCATCGCCCTCTCCGGGCGGACGCTGCGCAACGCCTCCGCCAAGCTCCTGGTCTGGACAATCTTCCTGATCGGCGTCGCCAAGAGCGCGCTTCTCCTTTTCCCGGATCGGTTCTGGGCCATCGTCGCGGTGCTGCTCGCGTTCTCCGCGGCCGGATTCCGTTCTCTGCTCGGGTGCTGGAACCGGCCCGAAAGGTGGCTCGTCCGATGAAGGAGTTCCCGTTCTGGATTCTGCATCTCGCGCTCCTGCTCACGGGGTTCGGGCTGTTCGCGGCCGTCTTCCTCTCGTGCGCGCCGCCGATTCCCCCGAAGGAGGAGGAGTCCCTGGAGGCGGAGGGGTCCGCCTCCGGCGCGGATTCTTCGGGAAGCGGTTCCGGCGCGGACCGCGAACGGCTCGCCTTCGAGGCGCTCCTCCGCTGGGAGCGCGCCGGCGGGGAGTCCGGGCGCCTCTCCCTGCTCAGGACGCGGGAGCTGCGCGGCGATTTCGCTTTCCCGAGGAAGAAGTCCGAGCTTTCGCCCTACGACGGGTTCTGGTTCTGGGAGGTGCTGGACGCCGGCGGGGAGTGCCTGTTCCGGGAGGAATTCCTCCATCCCGGCCTTCTTTTCGCGGATTCGCCCGACGAAGACGGCGATTTGAGCGGCGGGGCGGTCCTCCAGGACTCCGCGGATTTCACGCTGCTCGTCCCCGCGCGGTCCGCCTCCGGCCGTCCGGCGGCGTTCCTGGCCGTCTTCGCCCGGGAAAATGGTAACATTGGGGAAATGGGGCGCTGGCCGCTCCGCTCGAGCCAGGGAGGCCTGCAATGAAGGGAATTCGCGCGCTTTTCCCCGCGCTCCTCCTCGTCGGGGCGCTCTCCTCCGCCGTCGCGCAGCAGACGTTCGTCCTGAGCGAACATTATCCGCGCTCGCAGGCGGTCAACGTCGTCTTCGTGGCGGACGGCTACACGGAGCCGATGTTCGAGAACTTCCGGACCGACGCCGCGGCGTTCCGCGACGCCTTTTTGGCCGACTCCACGCTCTCGGCCTACGCGAACTTCTTCAACTACTACGGGATTTTCACCGTTTCCGCCGAGGCGGGCGCCACGGCCGAGAACATCACGAACGACGCGCAGTGCGCCGACCCGTCCATCGTCAAGACGACCAGCAACACCGCCTGGGGATCGAGCTACTGCCGGTCCAACATCCAGCGCCTGCTCTACGTGAACAGCGCGTCCGCGGTCCAGAACTACGTCCGGGGCGTCATTCCCGAGGCCGACGTCTTCATCGTCATCGTCAACTCCACCCGCTACGGCGGAGGCGGAGGCGCGGTCGCCGTGGCGAACAGGACCAGTCCGCAGATCGTCGTCCACGAGACGGGCCACTCCTTCGTCGGCCTGGCCGACGAATACGACACCGACTATCCCGGATACAACACCGTCATCTCCGTCAACATCACCTCGAACAGCACGCGCGAGACGGTCCACTGGAACTACTGGATCGAGGAGTCCACGCCCGTCCCCACGCCGAAGGACAACAGCGCGTACAGAAACGTCATCGGCGTCTTCGAGGGCGCCGGTTACCACTCCACGGGCTGGTACCGCCCGAAGTTCAACTGCAGGATGAGGAGCAACAGCGCGCACTTCTGCTCGGTCTGCGGCGAAGCGTGGATCCTCAAGCTCTACGGCAAGGTCTCTCCGCTGGTTTCGTTCTCGCCCGACCCGGCCGGCGTCGTCGAGGCCACGGAAGGGGAGTCCGTCCCGCTCTCCGTGGCGGTCCGCGTTCCCGCCGAGAACTCCCGCACCGTGCGCGTGCAGTGGGAGGTGGACGGTTCGATCCTGCCCGGAGTCTCCGGCGAAACGTTCTCCGGATTCCTCTCCGCCGGCGACCACGCGGTCCGCGCGATCGTGCAGGACACCACGCCCCTGGTCCGCCGGGACGCGAACGGCCTGCTCCGCGACGAGGCCGTCTGGACGGTCGTCGTCGGACAGGGCTCCGCCATCGACGCCGGACCGGCCGCGCGGCCCGCTCCCGTCGCGGAGCTCGGCGTCGGCGAAGTCACGCGCCGGGGCCTCCGGCTCGCGGTGCCGCGGAGCGGCCTCCACCGCGTGGAGCTCTTCGGGGCCGACGGAAAGCGGATCGGCGACCTCGGCTGGCACGACTTCTCCGCGGGCGAGCAGTTCCTGCAGTGGCCCGGGAACGGACTCTCCGCCGGGAACGTCCTGGTGCGCGTCACGCGCGCGGCCGACCGCGCCACGGTCGAAAAACGCGCGGTCGTGGAATGAAGATGGCCAAGGGATTCCGTGATGCCGGCTTTCCGTTGGACGTCATCGCCAAGCAGTCTGGTCTCTCCGAGGACGAAATCCGGGCGCTTTAGCGCCCGGAATCAAGCGGCAAGTCCCTGCCGTGTCGAAGCGTAGGTTTTAAGATTGATGCACAGAATGCGCGGCTTGCATGAATCTTTGCGCCCGCCGCCTGAAGCTTGAGTGTAGATTTCCAATATGCACCGCCCGCGAATCGGTCCCGCGCAGGGCCGGAAGAGAAGTTTATGACGTCGCAATCCAAACTTAACGCGATTCTGGCGATGGCTTTTTTGACCTCCTGCGGCGACGATGGCGGCAACGCCGAGAACGGTCCTTCCGGAATGGACCAGGTCGTCGCCACATACGACGACCTGGCCGTCTGTTCCGCCCGTCGAGAAGGACTTCTTGTCTACGTGAGGGACGAGAAGACCGCCTATGTGTGCGAAAACGGATTCTGGACGCCGGACGTGGACGGCGGTCGGCCGGACAAAGTGCACTCTTCGATCGCGCAGCTCTCCTCAGGGTCGGAAGCTTGTCTTGACGGCGAAATCCGCTTGGACGCTGCCACCGACGTGATCTACAAATGCGACGAACTGCAGGAACGGTGGATCGTCGCGGACCAGCGAGACACGTCGTTGCAGTTGGATGGCTGCACGAAAAAACGCGATGCGGAAATCGGCAGGGGCGCCGACGGCGGACAGTACGTCTGCGACCACGGGATATGGCGCGAGGAGACGGAAAGCGAAAAAAGCGCCGGCCGCGGGTGCGCGAAAGACAATCTGGGCGAAGAGATAAAAATCCACGGCTATCTGGTCTGTTCGCAGTCCGGGCTTTGGCGCGCGACGACATACACGGTCGCGGGGACGATGACCGATCCGCGCGACGGCGGCACCGTGTACAGGACCATCGGCATCGGCTCGCAGATGTGGATGGCCGAAAACCTGAACTACGAGTACAAAGTGGATGGTGCCGCCTACGGCAACAAGTGCTATGACGACAGCGTGAAATATTGTGCGCAATACGGCCGTCTCTATTCTTGGGCCGCGGCGATGGACACGGCCGCCACCGGCTGCGGTTACGGGAAAACCTGCCAGGTTTCCGGACATGTGCGCGGCGTCTGCCCCGAGGGCTGGCATTTGCCCAGCCGAGAGGAGTGGGCAACGCTGGTCGATGCCGTAGGCGGCAAAAGCATCGCCGGGAAAGCGCTTAAATCAACCGAAGGGTGGATCCAAAGTGGCAACGGCGACGATGCCTATGGTTTTTCGGTCCTCCCGGCCGGCATGGTGTTCTCCGCCGGTTTCTCCAGCGAAAAAGGTGGCGGCGCGATTTTCTGGTCTTCTTCCGAGCATAATCAGGAGGAAGCGCACTACCTAATCATAACCCATGGCTTTAACGTTGCGGGCATGACCTCATATGGCAAAAACTACGGCTGTTCCATTCGTTGCATCAAGGACTGACGCGGAGACGGAGCGAAGCGAATGAACCTCCTGGCGGTCTTTCTGGGCGGAGGAGCCGGCAGTCTGCTGCGGCACCTCGTCGCGCTGTCGCTCCCGGCGACGGCGTTCCCGTGGGCGACGTTCGCGGTGAACGCCATCGGCAGCTTCGCCATCGGGCTCTTCGGCGGCTGGAGCGCGCGGTTCGGCTGGAGCGAGCCGCTCCGCCTCGCCCTGACCGTCGGTCTCTGCGGCGGTTTCACCACCTTTTCGACCTTTTCGAAGGAGTCGCTGGCTCTCGCGGAATCGGGGCGCTGGGGCGCGTTCGCGGCCTACGCCTTCGGCGGCGTCGCGCTCGGCCTCGCCGCCGTCGCGGCCGGTTATCTCGTCGCCAGACAGTGATTCAGGAGCGTCCGGGGGCGCCCTAGAGCGCCTTGGTCACCATGAACTTCCAGAGGAACTCGCCCTGCTTGTGCTTGCCGGCGATCCCCATGGTGACGAGCATGGCCGCGCGCCAGCCCTGGTCGAGCTTCACCTCGAACCCGGGGGCGATGTCGAACGCGGACCAGTCCACCGGCGACGTGACGCTGGTGCTGTAGGAGAGGTCGCAGAGGACGTCGAAGACCGAGATGATCCGGATGCGCTGCAGCATGTCGGCTTCGAGGACGACCGGTTCGTCGCCGTTGAGCCCCTCGAAGAAGGAGCCGCGGCCCGACCAGAGGATGCTCCAGTTCTTCAGCAACCCGGTGTAGATGGCGTATTCGAGCGCCGCGCCCCACTTCTCCCCGAACTGCAGGTCCACCTGGATCGCCTCGATCTTGGAGACGCGGATGCGCGTGCCGATGTCGAGGAGCAGGCGGTCGTCGTCCTCGCCCGGCAGGTCGAAGTGGTCGTACTGCAGCTTGGCGCCGAATTCGAGGAATTCGTTCGCGCCGATGGAGAGCCCCAGCGGAATCGTGACGTTGCCGTCCCAGGGGGTCGCGAAGCCGGAATAGACCTCGAACCGGTCCTGGAGAGGGGGCTGCTGGAGGATCTGGTAGCGGGCGTCGTGGAGGGGGTTGACCGCAAAAAGGGCGGGCGCGGCGATGAGAACCGCCGCGAGGACCCGTTTGCGCAAACCGAACGCCATCGGTTCTAAATTTAACACAGAAAACAGGAGAAGCCATGCCAAACGGTCCCAAAACAAGGCCGGAACTCTCTCTTCTCGGCGACTACGTCCCCGGGAAGTCGATCGACGAAGTCCGCGAAAAGTACGGGCTGGACTCGGTGGTCAAGCTCGCCTCGAACGAGAACCCGCTCGGGCCCTCGCCCAAGGCCGTGGAGGCCGCCGTCCGCGCCCTCTCCGACGCGCACCGCTATCCGCAGGGGAACGCCCCCTCGCTCACCGCGGCCCTGGCCGCCAAGCTTGGCGTCGCGCCCGGGAAGCTGGTCTTCTCCAACGGCTCCGACGAGATGGTCCAGATGGTCGCCGAGGCCTGGATCGCGCCCGGGAGCGAGGTCCTGATCTGCGAGCCGACCTTCAGCGAGTACCGCTTCGCCGCGCAGCTGGCGGGGGCGGAGGTCCGCGCGCTTCCCCTGAAGGAGGGACGGTTCGACCTCGAGGCCCTGCTGGGCGCCGTGACCGAGCACACTTCCGCGGTCTTCGTCTGCTGCCCCAACAACCCCACGGGCGGCTGGAACTCGCGCGCCGAGCTGCTCGCCTTCCTCGACGCGCTCCCGGAACGCGTGCTCCTGGTCCTCGACCAGGCCTACGGCGAATTCGCGCCGGCCGCGGGTGCCTCGGACTACGACGGCCTGCTCGACCAGACCGACCGTCCGAACCTGGTCCTGCTGCGGACCTTCTCCAAGATCCACGCGCTCGCCGGGCTCCGCATCGGCTACGCCATTGCTTCGCCCGAGCTGGTCCGCGCCCTCTACAAGGTCAAGCAGCCCTTCAACGTCGGTCTCGTCTCGCAGGCCGCGGCCGTCGCCGCGCTCGGGGACGACGGTCACATGGAGCGTTCGCTGCGCCTGGTCTCGGAGGGCATGGAGTTCCTCCGGGGGACGTTCGCCTCGTGGGGCTGGACGGTCCTGCCGAGCGCGGCGAACTTCCTCGCCGTCAAGCCCTCTTGCGGCTCCGCGAAGGAGCTCGTGGCCGAACTCGAAAGCCAAGGGCTCATCCTCCGCTGGATGGCCTCGTTCGGAATGCCCGACTTCTTCCGGATCACGATCGGCACAAAGGCCGAGAACGCCCGGTTCGTCGAGCTCGCGGACGCCTGGCGCCGGAAACAGTGAACCGAACAGGGGAGACGAAGATGGATTCCGTCCGTTCCGACCTTCTTCAGCTCGCGCAGGGCGCCGCCGACGTCGCCCGGGCCGAGATCCTGCGCCACTGGAAGAGCCACGTCCAGGTGGAGTTCAAGGCGGACAACACGCCCGTGACCGCCGCGGACAAGGGGGCCGAGGAGAAGATCCGCGCCTTCCTGCGCGGCCGCGACTCCGGCTTCGGGTTCGTGGGCGAGGAGTTCGGGCGCGAGAAGGGGAAAAACGGGATCGCCTGGGTGATGGACCCGATCGACGGGACGAAGTCGTTCGTCCGGCAGGTTCCGCTCTTCGGGACGCTGCTCGCCTGCTTCGCGGACGGGGAGCCCGTCGTCGGCCTGATCGACCTGCCCGCGCTCGGGCGCCGCGTCTGGGCGGTCCGGGGCGGCGGGGCGTTCCTCGACGGGGAGCGCGTCCGGGTTTCGCAGGTCGCCGACCCCGCGCAGGGCTGCCTGCTGAGCGGGACGGTCAACACCTTCGAGACGGCCGGGCTCGGCGAACGGTTCCATTCGCTCCGCCGCGAGTTCGGGCTCTACCGGGGCTGGGGCGACTGCTTCGGCTATTTCCAGGTCGCCTGCGGCTTCGCCGAGGCGATGGTGGACCCCGTGGTCTCCATCTGGGACGTCGCCCCGTTCCCCGTCCTCTTCGCCGAGGCGGGCGGGCGCTTCTCCGACCTGAAGGGGACCCTCCGCATGCTGGAGACGGTCGATTCCGACCTTCCGCTGAAGTCGGACGACCTCACCGCGGTCGCCTCCAACGGGCTCGTGCACGACCGGATCCTCCGCGCGTTCGCCTAGCGGGGGGGGGGACGCGTCCGCCATTCGCGGCGCGTTCATCTTACTAGATTAGGTGCACTTATGAGTCCGACGAACGCCCAGAAGGTCAGCATCTACGACACCACCCTCCGCGACGGCAACCAGGCCCGCGGAATTTCGCTGTCGCTGGCCGACAAGCTCCAGCTGACCCGGCTTTTCGACGAGTTCGGCGTGGACTACATCGAGGGCGGCTGGCCGAACCCGACCTCCACGCTCGACCAGGAGTACTTCCGGGCCGTCGCCTCGCTTCCGCTGAAACACGCGAAAATCGCGGCGTTCGGCTCCACGCGCCGCCCGGGCAACTCCTGCTCCGACGACCCCACGCTGCGCGCCCTCCTCGACTGCGGCGCCCGCGTGCTGACCATCTTCGGGAAGAGCTGGGACCTCCACGCCACCGAAGTGCTGCGCACCACGCTCGACGAGAACCTGCGGATGATCGAGGAGTCGGTCGCCTTCCTGAAGAAGGGCGCGGACGAGGTGTTCTACGACGCCGAGCACTTCTTCGACGGCTGGAAGGCCAACCCCGAGTACGCTCTGAAGACGCTCGAGGCCGCCGCGAACGGCGGCGCGGACGTCCTGACGCTCTGCGACACCAACGGCGGCATGGCGCAGCCCTGGGAGCTGGGCGAAATCGTCGCCGAGGTCCGCCGCCGCTTCCCGACCGTCGCGATCGGGATCCACGCGCACGACGACTGCGGCACGGCCGTGGCCAACTCGCTGCAGGCGGTGCACGCCGGCGCGGTCCAGGTGCAGGGCGTGATGAACGGCTACGGCGAGCGCTGCGGGAACGCGAACCTCGTCACCATCGTCCCGGACCTCGTCTTCAAGATGGGGCGCGAGCTCTCGTGCGCCCCGAACCTCGCGAAGCTCCGGCAGCTGAGCCTCGACCTCGACGAGACGGTCGGGCTCCCGAACAACATCCGCGCCCCCTACGTCGGCAACGCCGCGTTCGCCCACAAGGGCGGGGCGCACATCGACGGCGTCTCCAAGCTGACGAGCAGCTTCGAGCACCTCGACCCCGCGAAGGTGGGGAACGTCCGCGAGTTCATCGTCTCGGACCAGGCGGGCAGCGCCCTCGTGGTGGAGCGCCTGCAGAAGATCGTGCCCGAGATCGACAAGCACGACCCGGCCGTGGCGGAGATCCTCGCCGAGGTGAAGCGCCTGGAGCGCGAAGGGTACCAGTTCGAGACGGCCGACGCCTCGTTCGAGCTTCTGGCGCGCCGCGCGCTCAAGCTCTGGACCTCGCCGGTCGAGACGCTCGGCTACCGCGTGATCGAGGAGATGCGCGCGGGCGGCGTGCAGGTCTCGGAGGCCTCGGTGAAGATGCGCGTGGCGGACAGGATCCTGCACCGCGTGGCCGAGGGCGACGGCCCGGTCAACGCGCTCGACGCCGCGCTGCGCCTCACGGTGGAGCAGGCCTTCCCCTGCGTCCACGGCGTGACGCTGGAGAACTTCAAGGTCCGCGTGCTCGACGGCGTGGCCGGCTCGGCCGCCCGCGTCCGCGTGTGGGCCACATTCGCCGACGGCCCCATGCGCTGGGGCGCGGTCGGCGTTTCGCAGAACGTGATCGAGGCGTCGTGGCTGGCGCTCCTCGACGGGTTGGACTACCGCATCATGAAGGAGAAGACAAATGGCTGAACAGCTCATCTACGTCAACGGGAAGTTCGTTCCGCGCGACCAGGCCTGCGTGTCGGTTTTCGACCACGGCTTCCTCTACGGCGACGGCGTCTTCGAAGGGATCCGCGCCTACAACGGCCGCGTCTTCCGCCTCAAGGACCACATCGAACGCTTCTACGACTCCGCCGCGGCCATCGGGCTCGACCTCGGTCTCTCCCGCGAGGAGATGTCGGACGTGGTGACCGAATCCTGCGCCGTCAACGATCTGGCCAACGCCTACATCCGCCTCGTCGCCTCCCGCGGCGCCGGCGACCTCGGCCTCAGCCCCAAGAGCTGCAAGAAGCCCACGATCGTCTGCATCGCCGGCCAGATCGCCCTCTACCCGCAGTCGCTCTACGACAACGGGCTCGAAATGGTGACGGCCTCCACCACGCGCAACTTCGTCAACTCGCTCAACCCGCGCGTGAAGAGCCTGAACTACCTGAACAACATCCTCGCAAAGATCGAAGCCGACCGCGCGGGCTCCATGGAAGCGCTGATGATCAACGACACCGGCTACGTGGTCGAGTGCACCGGCGACAACATCTTCCTGTGGCGCCACGGCCGCCTGATCACCCCTCCGGCCTGGATGGGCGCGCTCGAGGGGATCACCCGCAAGACCGTGCTCGAACTGGCCCGCGGCATGGGCCTCCCGGTCGCCGAAGAGCCCGTCAGCCGCTTCGACGTCTACTCCGCCGAGGAGATGTTCCTCACCGGCACCGCCGCCGAGCTGATCCCCGTGGTCAACGTCGACGCCCGGAAGATCGGCGACGGCAAGCCCGGCCCCATGTTCAAGAAGCTCCTCGAGGCCTTCCGCGAACGCACGAAGGAAACCGACGGCGCGGCCATCCGCGGGCAGGCATGATCCGCATCGTCAGGAACGCGACGGTCAAGAGCGCGCAGGTGAAGGCCCTGGCTTCCCGCCAGGCCGCGCCGAGCGCCGAAGTGGAAGCCGTCGTCCGCGGCATCCTCGCGCGCGTCCGCGCCGAGGGGATGCCCGCCGTGCTCGACTACGCGCGGAAGTTCGACGGCCTGAAGGGCTCCCTCCGGGCGACTCCGGCCGAGCTGGAGCGCGCGGCGGCCAAGTGCCCCGCCGAGGTCCGCAAGGCGATCCGCCAGGCGATCCGCAACGTCCGCGCCTTCCACAAGCGCCAGCTCGAGAAGGGCTGGGAGTTCGCGGGCGCGATGGGCGAGAAGCTCGGCGTCCGCGTCGCGCCCCTGCGCCGCGTCGGGCTCTACGTCCCCGGCGGCGCGGCCGTCTATCCCTCCACGGTGATCATGGACGCGGTTCCCGCGCAGGTCGCCGGCGTCTCCGAGATCGCGGTCGTCACGCCCGCGCGGAACGGGCTGAACCCCGCCGTCGCCTGCGCGCTCCGCGAGCTCGGGATCGACGAGGTCTACAAGATCGGCGGCGCCCAGGCCGTCGCGATGCTCGCCTACGGCGCGGGCCCCGTCGCCCGCGTCGACAAGATCGTCGGCCCGGGCAACGTCTACGCCGCCCTGGCCAAGAAGGAGGTCTTCGGCGTCGTCGACATCGACATGATCGCCGGGCCGTCCGAACTGATGGTCCTCGCGGACGAGACCTCCGACCCGGACTGGGTCGCGGCCGACCTCCTCTCGCAGGCCGAGCACGGCTCCGGCTTCGAGGCCGTGGTCTGCGTGACCGATTCCGAACGGCACGCGAAGTGGATCGCGCAGTGCGTCGAGGAGCAGGTCCTCGCCAGCCCCAAGCGCGAACTGCTCGAGAAGGTGCTCGCGAACTACGGCTGCATCCTCGTCGTGAAGGACTGGGAGACCGGCGCCGCGATCGCCGACGAAATCGCGCCCGAGCACCTGGAGCTCGCTGTGGCGAACCCGCGCGCGCTCATGGCGAAGATCCGCAACGCCGGCGCGATCTTCCTCGGCTCCTGGTCCACCGAGCCGATCGGCGACTACATCGCCGGACCGAACCACACGCTGCCGACCAACGGCACCGCGCGCTTCAGCTCCCCGCTCGGTGTCTACGACTTCCTCAAGCGGACGAGCGTCATCGAATACAACGCCAGGGCGATGCGCCGCTACGGCCCCGAGGCCGCCGCCCTCGCCGACTCCGAAGGATTTGTCCAACACGCCGCGGCCATCCGCAAGCGGCTCTAACACGGGAGTGCAGTCATGAACCGCAAGATCCTTTCCTTCCTCGCTTCCCTGGCGCTCGTCGCCCTCTCCGCCTGCGGCGACGATTCCTCCACCGGCTCCTCGAAGCCGAAGTGGGAAGAGGTTTCGGACGTCACCTGGGAAAAGCTGACCGACGGAAGCGGCACCTGGATCATGGACAGGACGGTCGGGAACTTCTTCGGCTCCGCCAGCGCGACCTCGTTCGGCGTGACGGCGACCGAACTCGACCTGCCGCGCTACGCGCAGTCCAACCGCATCGAGATCGAGTTCCTCGTCGAAGGCGAGGGCAAGGACGCGGTGCGCTACGCCGTGGTGAAGTGCGAGGGCGACCAGTGCGAGGCCGACGACGCCGAAGTCTGGCGCGACATCCAGGAATCCTCCTCCAACGGCGTGCTGATGATCGGCCCCTCCGCGTTCGGCGCGTTCCTCAAGCACGACGTCCTCGTCTCGCTCAACGGCCCGATGATCGACCAGAACTGGCTCTACTTCCCCTCGTCCGTCTTCTTCGGGGAAACGGACAAGGTCGAGGTCTTCCGCAAGAAGCTCTGATCCGGCCTCTCCGGGGCTCCGGAGTGTAGCTCAGTCTGGTAGAGCGCTTGCTTTGGGAGCAAGAAGTCGCTGGTTCGAGTCCAGTCACTCCGATTTTTCGCAATGAAAAAGCGCCTCGTCCGGGGCGCTTATTTCGCGTTCGCCCCGCCGCCCTGGACGGGAATCGCCGCCGTTTCGCGTTCGGGCGAGCCGCCTTCGCGCTCCAGGATTCTCGCGGCGGTCGTGGCCAGGATCCGCAGGTCGAGCGCGAACGAGACGTTCCGCGCGTAGGAGGCGTCGTAGGCGGAGACCTCCTCGGCCGGGAGGGATTTCCGTCCGCTGATCTGCGCGAGGCCGGTCAGCCCGGGCCGCACGTCGTCGCGCCGCCCGCGCCGTTCTTCGAGGGCGGCCGCCTGCTCCGGGAGGAGCGGGCGCGGGCCCACGAGCGACATCTCGCCCTTCAGCACGTTCAGGAACGCGGGGAGGCGGTCTAGGCTGGTGGCCCGGAGGAAGCGCCCGTAGGCGTCCTCGGGCGCGCGGAACCGGACCAGGCGGAAGGTCCGGCCGCCCCTGCCGACGCGATCCTGGACGAACAGGGGGGTTCCCTTCGTCCGCGCTGCGCCCAGAACCGCCAGCAGAAGCAGCAGCGGCGATGTCGTCGCGAGCACGAAAAGCGCGCAGCAGAAATCGAGGACTGGCTTGAAAGTCCGGCGGTACATCTCCCCAAAACTACTTTCCGAGGGCGGCCAGCGCGTCTTCGGCGATCTGTTCGGGCATCAGGCGGTTCCGGCGAAGCAGCTCGTCGAAGGGGACCCTGTCGTAGAACTCCTTCGGGAGCCCGCGGACCAGCGTCTTCGCGCCCCGGGCGGCCAGGCGCGCGGCGACGTGCTCGCCGAACCCGCCCGCGACGGAGCCGTTTTCGAGCGTCACGAAGAGCTCGTGCGTCGCGGCGAGCGCGTCGAGCGTTTCGCCGTCCACGCCGCTGGCGAAGCGCGGGTTGACCACCGTGGCCCGGATTCCCGATTCCGCCAGCAGGTCCGCGGCCCGTTCGGCCCGCTCGAAGAAGTCGCCCAGCCCCAGCAGGGCCACTTGCGCGCCTTCGCGCTCGATCCTGTAGCGGAGCGCGCCGGAATAGTCCGCGTCGAAGGCGGCGTTCCGGTGCTGAACGGCGTTCGGCACGCGAATCGCGACCGGCCGCTCGCGCTGGTCGATCGCCCAGTCGGCCATCGCCCGGAACTCCTCGACGCAGGTGGGACAGAGGTAGAGGACGTTCGGGATGCCCGAAATCATCGGGATGTCGAAGATGCAGAGGTGCGAGGCGTCGTTCATCCCGTCGGCGCCCGACATGGTGACGAGGATCGTCGCGGAGTTGCCGTTGACGGCGAGGTCCTGCGAGATCTGGTCATAGGCGCGCTGGATGAAGGTGCCATGCGTGGAGTAGACGGGCTTCGCGCCGCCCCGGGCCATGCCGGAGACCAGCGCCACGGCGTGTTCCTCCGCGATGCCGACGTCGACGAAGCGCTTGCCGACGCGTTTGCGCACGTCTTCGGTGAACCCGATCCCCACCGGAACGGCGGAGTGGACCACCACGACGTCGGGGTCCGATTCGATCTTCCCGACCAGGTAGTCGCGCAGGACGTCGGGCCAGTTCTCGCCGCCCTCGCCGCGGGGTTTCCCGGTCTCGGGGTCGAACGGCCCGCTCCAGTGGAAGGTCTCCTTGCGCTCCTCGGCGCAGCGCAGCCCGAGCCCCTTGCGGGTGTGGACGTGGACGACGACGGGCTTCTTCGTCCCCTTGACCTTGCGGAACGCCTCCTCGAGCGCCGCGACGTCGTTGCCCTCCTCCACGTAGAGGTAGTCGAACCCGAGCGCCTTGAAGTAGTTGTCGGACGCGGCGCCCCCGCTTTCGCGCAGGGCCGCGAGCGAGCGGTAGAGCCCGCCGTGGTTCTCGGCGATCGACATCTCGTTGTCGTTGACCACCACGACGAAGTTGGTGGCGTATTCGCCCGCGTTGTCGAGCCCCTCGAAGGCCTCGCCGCCGCTGAGCGAGCCGTCGCCGATGACCGCCACGACGTTCCAGTCGCCTCCCTTGAGGTCGCGGGCGGTCGCCAGCCCGAGCGCCAGGCTGACCGACGTGGAGGTGTGGCCGACGAGGAAGTGGTCGTGCTCGCTCTCGGTCGGTTCGGTGTAGCCGGTCACGTCCTCCCAGTGCGCGGGGTCGACGAAGGCGCGGGCGCGGCCCGTGAGCATCTTGGGCGGGTAGGACTGGTGCGAGACGTCGAAGACGATCTTGTCGCGTGGCGAGTCGAAGACGCGGTGGAGCGCGATGGTCAGCTCGACGACGCCGAGGTTGGGGCCGCAGTGGCCGCCGCGGGTCGAGACCTTGCGGACCAGAGCCTCGCGGATTTCGGCGGCGAGGGTTTTCAGTTCGTCCGCGGACAGCTTTTTGACGTCGGCGGGGGATTGGATCTTCTCGAGCAGCACGTCGGCCTCCCTGTTTTCCGGAAAGATAGCTCGGACGAAAAAAAGAAGCCGCCAGAAGGCGGCTTCCCGAAGCGAAAACCCTTTTTCGGCTAGCGGTTGAGGGCGATGTAGATGCTGCCCGCGCCGTAGCGCTGGTCGAACCCGTCGAATTCGTCGAAGACGAAGTCCCAGGCGAAGCCGACTTCGAGCTGGGCGGCGGAGCTGCGGGCAACGATGATGCCCGCTTCCAGGCCGCCGGCGAGGCCGCCGGCCACGCAGCCGGAACCGCCGGAGAAGTTGCCGTCGAGGTCGAAGCCGATGCCGAAGCCGGCGCCGAGGAACGGAGTGACGGTGCCGGAGCCGTCGGAGGTGAAGTAGCGGGCGCCGACGAGCGACGTCCAGTGCCAGTGGAACTCGTCGCCCACGCCGAAGTTCTGGTTGGTCAGCAGCTTGATCGCCACCTGCGGGGTCAGTTCCCAGAGCTGCGCGGAGTGGAGGACGATGGAGGGGTCCCAGTCGATTTCGGGGTTGTGTTCCTTGTCTTCCCAGTTGTGCCACATCGCGAAGCCGACGCCCCAGGACTTGTAGTTGCGGGTCGGGCGCTTGCGGGCGAAGTTGTCGTTGGGGTCGGAGGCGTAGAGGGCGCCGCCTTCGTCGCGCTTTTCGGTCACGACCACGATGGTCTGGGTCTGCTGGGCGGGCGCGGGCTGGGCCGCGGGGGCCGGGGCGGGTTCGGCGGAATTGACGCTGCTCAGGCTGCCGGAAGAGGCGGGCGCGGCGGCGGGGGCGACGCCCAGGGCGGCGTTCGCGGCGCCTTCGATCGCGACGTCGAGGTCGTCGAGGGAGGCGGCCTTCTGCTTGCCCGAGCCGATCACCTGTCCGTTCTTCAGCTGGTCGCAGACCACGACGATGGAGGAGCCCATCGTCATCAGCGTGGTGCGGAGCTGCAGTTCGGCCGAGCCGTCCACGGGGGTGTTGCCCGACTGGCTCACCGAGGCCTGCACGAGGGAGCGGACCATCTGCGGGGCGTTGGGGGCGAATTCGGCGCCGACGGGGTCAAGAATCTGGATGTCGGCCGCGAAGGCGGCCATCGCCAGGGAAAGCAGGGGAAGGATGATCTTTTTCATGTTTCAAAAGATAAAATTCCGACGGGGAAAAGACCACATGAAAATGCGCGAACTGCGGAATCCGCGCCGGAAGCGCAGTTTTTCCGGCCTCTTCGGTGACCGCTATCGGGACTCTTCGCCGCGGATCTGCAGGAGGTCGGCCTCGACGGTCGCGTCGCCCGGGAAGAGCGAGAGCGCCTTCTCGAGAATGCGGACGGCCTCGGCGTCGCGTTTCGCGGCGTGGGCGTCGTAGGCGAGGTTCTTGAGGCCGTAGAGCGCCTCGGGATTGCCGTGGACCGCCGCCTGCTCGTAGGCCGCCTCGGCCCGCTCGGCGAACTTCGCGTCGTAGGCGAGATTCCCGAGGAAGATGGCCGCGTCGGTGAAGTCGGGCTTGATCCGCAGGATCTCGGCGAGGACGTCCATCGCGCTGAACTCCTTGCCGTCCTCGGCGAGGGCGTCGGCCAGCTTGTACATCGTCTCCGCGTCGTCCGGCCGGAGCCCGAGCGCCTCGCGGTAGGCCTCCGCCGCGCCCGCGGGCTTTTTCCGCATCCGGTGGACGTCGCCCAGGTAGACGAGGAGGTCGATCTCCTCGGGATGGGCCTCGAAGCCCTCGCGGATCGTCCGGACCGCGTCGTCGAAGTCGTCGAGGGCGAGATGCGCCTCCGAGAGCCGGTAGACGGTGCCGACGTCTTCCGGGTCGAGGAGGCGCCCCTTTTCCGTCGCCCGCAGGGCGCACACCTTGTCGCCGGCGCGCGAGCAGGCCTCCGCGAGGTTGAGCCAGCCGGTGGCGTCGGACGGATCGACGGCGAGCGCGCGGCGGTAGGCGGCGACGCTTTCGGGGAACTGGTCCAGGCGGAAGAGGACGCCCGCGAGGTTGAAGAGCGCGGGGGCGAACTTCCCGTCGGAGTAGCCGACCGCCTTGCGGTAGGCGGCCGCCGCCTCGGGAAGCCTGTCGAGCCGGTAGAGGCAGTTGGCGACGTTGAAGGAGAGGGCAGACGGGTCGCCGCCGCGCGCCTCCGCCTTGCGGTAGAGGAGGATCGCCTGCGCGTAGCGGCCCGAGCGGTAGAGCGCGTTCGCACGCTCGGTCAGGTCGTAGGCGCTTTGCGCCGCGCGCGCGGTCGGGACGAGGAGCGCGAGGAGAAGCGCGGCGAGAAGCGCCGGGGCGGTCCGCCTAGTCATGGAACCTCACCTCGAACGGCTGTTCCATCCCGCAGAAGGGGACCGCCTTCCCCTCCTTCGTCGCCGGCTCGAAGACCATGCGCGAGAGCGCGTCGCGCCCGGCCTCCGCGAGCCCGGACGAGGCGGGGCGCTCCTCCAGCACGCGCACGTCGAAGACGCGTCCGTCCGCGCCCACGCAGAATCCGAGCCGCAGGACGGCGTCCGTCTCGCGGTCGCGGATCTGCGGCGGCACCTGGAAGTTCGGGAGCGCGCGGCTCTCCGGCTTCCTGTCCACGTCGCCGTTCCCGGCCGACTGCGCGCCGCCGCGGAAGTCGGAGACGAGCTCCTCGGAGATCGCCGCGCCGCCGCGGCCCGCCACGCCGAGGTTCATCGCCAGCTGCGGGCCCGACTTGGGCGACCGCGACGCGGACTTCCGCCGGTTCGGCTTCCGCGCGACGCGCTCCTTCTGCTTCGGGGCCTCGGTCTTGTCGATCTTCGCCACGGAGATCTCCGTCTTGACGAACTTCCTCTCCCGGAAGAGCTTCCCCGAAAGGAAGAGCTCGGCGACGGTCAGCGAGAAGACGAGCGCGCAGCTCGTCAGCAGCGCCACGAGCAGGACGAGGAGCCGCTTGAGGAGCCGTTGGGGAAGCCGCCGCACGTTTCCGTCCTAGTCGGCCTGCGCGGCCAGGGAGACCTTTTTCACGCCGGCGAGGTTGCAGACGTCCATCACGCGGACGAGCGTCCCCGTCTCGGCGCTCTTGTCGGCGATGATGACCGCCTCGCGCTCGGGCGTCTTGGCGAGCGTCTGCCGGAGGATGTCGCGCAGGGCGTTGAGGTCCACCTGGCGCTCGTTGACGTGCACGGTCCCCTCGCGCGTGATCGCGATGAGGATGTTCTCCTTCTCGAGCCGGCTCGCGCTCTGCGCCTCGGGCTTCGAGACCTCCACGCCGGTCTCGCGGACGAAGGAGGAGGTGACGACGAAGAAGATGAGCAGGATGAAGACGATGTCCATCAGCGGGCCCATGTCGATGCCCAGGCTCTTCTGGCGGCGCTGCGGAAGGCGGAATTCCATTCGTCAGCCCCTCCCCGCGAGGTTTTCGATGACGGTCGCCCCGAGCGCGATCTGCTGCCCGAGGTATTCGATCCGCTCCTCCAGCCGCTGCCGCAGCAGCGTGAGCGGGAACGCGATCAGCAGCCCGCTCTGCGTGGAGATGAGCGCCTCGGAGATGCCGTCGGCCATCAGCACGGGGTTCTGGTTCCCGTAGAGCGTGATGACGTCGAAGGTCGCGACCATGCCCGTCACGGTGCCGAGCAGCCCGAGCAGCGGCGCGGCGGCGGCCATCGTGCGGACGATGTCGTTCCCGCGCTCCATGTAGCGCATCGTCCGGATCATCCGGACCTGCATGTAGTCGCGGTATTCGGCCGGGCGGTCGCACGCGACCTGGAGGGCGAGCCGCAGCTCGCGCGCGACGATGCCGCCGCGCCGGCGCAGGCGCCGCAGCGCCGTCTTCCGCCCCTCCGCGCCCTTCAGGTCCGACTCCAGGGCCTCCACCACGCTTCCGACGTCCTTCCGGAAGAAGTCGCCGCCGATGCGGATCCAGCTCCGGAAGACGAAGTGGAACCCGACCGTCCCCGCGAGGATGATCGGGAGCATCGCCACGCCCCCGGCGCGGTAGGTGGCGCGGACCGCCTCGACGAAGACGTAGAAGAGGTTCGGCATCTACTTCGCCTTGGGGAAGATTCGGTTGAGGAGCTCGGTGCTCCGCACGCAGATTTCGCTGGTCGCCTTTTCGAGCCGTTCGTTCAGGATCCCGTGGAGGACCATCGTCGGGATGGCGATGATCAGGCCGGCCTCCGTCGTGACGAGGGCCTCGGAGATGCCGCCCGCGAGGATGCGCGCGTCGTTGGTCCCCACTTCGGTGATGACGGTGAAGAGGTCGATGATCCCGGTCACGGTGCCGAGCAGCCCGAGCAGCGGCGCGATGCCGCCCATCGCCGCCAGCAGCGCCATGTGGCGCTCCAGCTTGGGCTGTTCGCGGAGCAGCCCCTCCTGCAGCGACTTCTCCGCGGTCTCCCGGTCGTCGCGGGCCTTGCGCAGCACGGAGAAGAGGACGAGCGAGAGGCCGGTGTCCCTCTTCAGACAGAGGTCGGCCGCCTTCTCGTATTCCTTCGCCGCCACGAGCCGCTCGAGCTCCGCGTCGAACTTCGCGTCGCTCCGGCCGCGCCGCGTGATGACGATCGAGCGCTCGGCGAAGAGGAAGAGCGCGAGGAGCGCGACCAGGAGCAGGGGATACATCACGAGGCCGCCCTTCCTGAACCAGGCCTCGAGCTCCTGCTTCAGGCCGGTCTCCTCCGCGTCGGAGATCGTCCGCTTGACCGCCTTGTTCTGGAGGAGGTCCACCGGGACGACGACGCGGTCGTTTTCCGCGGCCTCGCGGACCGCTTTGCGGATCGCCTGCGCCATGGGGGCGGGGAGGGAGGAGTTCCATTCGAAGACCTTCCCCTGCAGGGAGCCGGTGCGGAGCAGCGCCTGCACCTCGCCTTCGGCGTCCGTCTCGCCGAGGAAGATCGTCCCGAGGCGGAGCCGCGTCACGCGGACGTCCGGGCGGTTCCCGAACTGCGTCGTCTCGGAGCCGAACGTCTGGAGGATCGTCTTTTCGTGGCGTTCGAGCCGTTCGGCGAAGTAGGCCTCCGCCATCCGCCGGACGTCGGGCTTCTTCTTTTCCCCCTCCTCCTGCGCCTTGCGGAGCCGGAGGAGCCGCGCGTCCATCCCGACGGGGTGGTCGCCCGGGACCTCTTCCATGGAGCGGTCCACGGAGGACTTGACCAGGCCCGCGAACGCTTCGTAGGCGGAGGTCTCTCCGTCCGCCTTCTCCCCGGCGTCGGCGGAGAGCTCGCGCGCGGAGACCAGTTCCTCGCCCAGGCGGCCGAGGTCGGTGGAGAGCTTGCCGTAGCGGCCGTCCAGTTCGCGGACGGTCGCCTGGTGCCGTTCGGAGAACTGCGATTCGGCGTAGCGCTTGCCCCAGTGGGCCGCTTCGAGCTTTTCGAGCGAGTCCGCCTTGCGCATCCGTTCGCGGGCGAGGGCGTCGATTTCGAGCTTGAGGGCGCGGATCTCCGCGCGTTGGACGGAATCCCGGATCTCCGCGTCGCTCTTCCGGGCGAACGCGGCGGGGCAGGCGAGGAGAACGGCGAGGACGACGGGGAGGAGCTTCATCGCGAACCCTCCCGGACGACGGAGAGCGAGACGGGGAGGAGCACCATCTGCGGGGGTTTCTTCGCCTGCTTGACGTCGATCGCGAACCGGATCGCCTCGCGTTCGGAGAGGTCGAGCTCCTCGTTCCATTCGTAGGAGATCTTCCCGTCTCCGCCGGCCTTCCGGACGAGCGACCCGTAGAGCGCGCCGTTCTCGTCCTCGTAGACCATCCACTGGTTCCCGACGCGCAGGATCTTCGCGTTGACCATCTCGCCGTCCTTGCGCGCGAGCGGGGCGTTGACGACGACCACTTCGTCGCCGAAGCGGATCTCCTCGGCGAAGAGCGACTTCAGGCGCGAGAAGGCCTCCTCTTCGCCGGCGTTCCCGGTTTCGAGGTCGCGTTCGAGCGACTTCACGCGGTCCAGCCGCTCCTCGCGCTCCCACGGGAGCGAGTTTTCGACCTGGGCCTCCAGCTTTTTGCAGAAGTCGAGCAGCGTCGCGGAGATCGCCTTGCGCCGCGCCTTGATCTCGTCGGCGCGGCCCTTCGCCTTCGCCTGCTTCGAGCGTTCGCGCCGCAAGTCCTCGGCCATCTCGCGGATGCGCGAGGCGAGCGCGTCGATCTCGGCCTTGCGCCTCGCCTCGTCGGCGGCGCACCGTTCCTCGAGCCGCTTCTGCCGTTCGTCGTCCGCGCGGAGCATGGAGTCGGTCGCGGCGATCTGCGCGTCGAGGCGGGAGATCTCGGACTGGAGCTTCTCCTTCTCCAGGGCCAGTTCGCGCAGCTCGTCCTCGGGCTCGGCCGCGGACGCGGCGGCGCAGAAGAGCGCGAGAAGTGCGGCGAGGAGGGCTCGCGTCGCGGATGTATTCTGTTTCAGTCGCATTGGCGGTCGTTCCCGTGCTCTGCGCACCATTGTTCGACGACGCGGTCGAGGACCGCGGATTTCAGCCCTTCCAGGCGGACCCGGGACGCGAGGGCGCTTCCGCACTGGGGCAAATCTAAAATGTTCCAATCCCGGTCCGCGCACCAGGTCCAGAACTCCTCTTTGCACTTTGTGCGTTCGCGCGAAATCCGGCACTCCTCCTCGGGAACGGAGCAATCCGCCTTGTTTTTGGAGACGAAATCGGTTTCGAAACAGAACGCCCGCAGCCCTTTGGCGCTGGCGCTGTCCAGTTCCCGCTGAAGTTCTTTACGATTTCCGTCCCAGTAGTTCGTGTCAAGCAGCAACTCGTCACCATCATATCCAAAGCGAAGTGCTGCGGTCACGAGCGCGGGCTCGCATCTTGGTTGATAATCAACGTCGTTGTCGGCATAGTTGGATGGCTTCAGATATAAGAAGCCGTTTTCTTGGGTCAACGTGTCGACGCAAAACGACTCCCTTGCCAAACGGCAAACCTTTCTGTCGTATGTTTCGTTGTAAAAACATTCTTTAAGATTCATGTACGAGTAGGGAACATAGCTGTCGGCCTGGCCTTCGATGAGGAGCGAGTCGCGCGTCATGCCCGTGAAGACGCCGTTTCCGCCCTCGACGTTCGTGATCGGCCGGACGCGCGGATCGTCGAAGCTCCGGAGCAGGGTCTCGTTGTAGTCCAGGTAGTTCCAGTCGGTGGCGTAGAAGAGGAAGACGTTGTGCCCGACGGAGACCATGTTCGCCGTCGCCATGATGGTGTCGAGCGATGAGACACCCGCCACGATCGCGTTTTGCTGGAAGGTGAGCTCGACGAAATTTTCCTCCGGGGGGTGGTTGTACAACCCGGCGTAGCCCATGGAGTCGCGCGTGTAGAACGCCTTGAGCATGTTGTAGATCGTGGTGTTCGTCACCTCTCCGCCGTTCTCCGTGTCATAGCGGAGCGCGATGACCGTGCCGCCCACGTCGGGCGAGAAGTCGGCGTAGGCGGTCATGACCGAGAAATCCTCGGGGAATTCGAGCACCTTCATCGGGATTTCCGAATGGTCGTTCTCGCGGACCTCCTTCCCGCCGCCGTGCAGGGGGATCGTCACGGACTTGACCGCGAACCGTTCGGGCACCTTCCCCTTCGCGGAGTATCTCGATCGGACCTTGTGGCCCGCGCTGTCCCAGAGGAGCTCGACCTCCAGCGCGTATTCCTCGCCCGCGAGCCCCGTCGCGTCTTCGCCCGAAGTGAAGCAGTTCGGGCGCTTCGCCTCGGGCGCGAGGGCGAGTGCCTTTTCGCCCGCGCCGCCGAACCTGCCCGAGACCGTCACCTTCGCGCTGTCGTAGAACGCGAAGGATTCGGCCGCCGCCTCGTCCAGCGCGTAGAGCTTGGAGAGGCAGACCACGGGGCGCTCGTCCTTCACGACGTAGCCGTAGGTGTAGACTCCCCGGTAGGCGCGGACCTCCTCCGGATAGTATTCCCACGGCCCCTGGGCGTCGCACCCCGGAAGGAGCGCGAGGAGCGCCGCGGCGAGGAGCGCCCGGACCGTTTTCCGCCTAGAAGACGTATTCATAGTTCAGCATGATGGGAAGGAAGGGGAACTGCGTCACCTGCTTGCGGACGGGCGGGTTCTCGCGCGTGTCGTACCAGGTGTAGAACATGTTCTCGTGGTCGGTCAGGTTGATGATCGTCCAGCTGAAGTTCCATTTGTCCTCGCGCCCGACGTCGATCGCCTTGAGGTCGATCCGGAAGTAGTCGCTCTGGCGCGCGGCGTTGCGGCTGCCCGGGACCGTCTGCCATTTCTCCTCGTAGCGCGGCTCCGCGAGCGAGTGCGGCGCGAAGTAGCCGACGCTCTCCGTGAAGGGCATCCCCGCCGAGTACTTCAGCGCGAGCGAGGAGCGCAGGTAGCGCCCCTTCTTCCTGTGCGGCCAGATTCCGTCCGCCCCCTTCCAGTTGATCCCCGCGTCGAACTTGAGCGCGTAGGGCTGGTGCCAGCTCGGGAAGTAGGGCTTCGAGCCGTCGTCCGTCCGCAGCACGCTGAGGCTCTGGCTCCAGTTAACGCCGCCGAAGAGGGCGCCGCGGTCCTTGCGCAGCGAGAGCTCGTAGCCCATCGAGTATCCTTCCGCCGTCCCGAACCAGTCGGCCAGCATGAAGTCCTCGGAGGCGGTCTCGTTGCTCGAGCTGTCGGCGGTCATCACGAAGGTGTTGAGGTTGTTCTGCGTCTTCCAGTAGACCCCGGCCGCGAAATCGTACTCTTCGAGGATGTTCCTGCGCGAATACTCCACGGCGTAGAGGTTCGAGCGGGACGGCTCGATCTGCCGGCCCTTGGTGGTCGTGGTGGCGGGGTAGTAGAACTCGTTGAGCGACTCCGCGTCGCTGAACATCACGGAGTTCATGTACTGCAGGTAGTGGCCCGCGTGGAATTCGAGCGTCCGGTCGGGGTCGATGGCCCAGACGAGCGCGCCGCGCGGTTCCACGCCGAAGTGCTCCGCGGCGGTCTGGTAGTTCAGGCGCAGCCCCGCCCGCAGCGTCCAGCGCGGCGCGAAGCTCCACGCGTCCTGGAGGTAGAGCACGTGGTGCCAGGGGCGCTGCTTGTCCTCGAACCGCTCGTTCGCGATGTATTCGAAGAAGATCTCGTCGTCGTATTCGGCTTCGTGCCCGACGGTCAGCACGTGGTCGCGCAACCCGCGCCAGTCCAGCCACTGCTTGATCTGCCAGGTGTAGAGGTCCATGCCGATCGAGAGCAGGTCGACGATCTCCATGTTCTGGTAGAAGCGCGAGAAGGCGAGGGTGGCGTTGTACTCCCAGTCCCCGAAGCGGTGGAAGAAGTTGATCGGGACGGCGACGTTCCCCCAGTCCACGTAGAGCGGGTCGAACGCCAGCACGTCCTTCCCCACGTAGAAGCTGGCCTTGAGGCGCGTGTCGGGCGAGAATTCGTGGACGACGGTCCCCTGGAGGTCCGTGAACTCGTAGTCGAGGTCGAAGTCGATCAGCCCCGCCCAGTTGCAGAAGTCGAGCACCTGCCCGATGTAGGTCGAACGCCCCGCGAAGACCCAGCGCGTGCCGCGCTTGTGGCCTTCGGTGTGGAGCTGCGCGGCGAAGGTGCTGATCTTCACGCTGGAGCGGCTGAACCACTCCTCGACGGAGTCCCGGCCGCCGGCGCGGCCGTCCATCTTCAGGACCGAGCTCAGGCGGTTCCCGTACTGCGCCGGGAACCCGCTCTTGTAGAACTGCACGCCGTCGATCCCCTCGACCAGGAACGTGCTGAAGAGTCCGAAGAAGTGCGTGGGGGAGTAGACCACGGCGTTGTCGTAGAGGAAGAGGTTCTGGTCGGCCGCGCCGCCGCGCACGTAGATCTTGGTGCTGAAGTCCGAGCTGGCCACCACGCCCGGGAGCGCCTGGATGGAGCGGATGACGTCCGCCTCGCCCAGCCCGGGCATCCGCTTGATCGCCTTGGCCGTGACCACCGATTCGCCCGCCTGGCGCTTCGGGCGCCGCCGCAGCTGGACCACGACCTTCTTCAGTTCGCTTCTCTTCCCCTCGCCCGCGGCCAGGAGCGCCTCCACGTCGGGGAGGTCGTCCGCGGGCGCGGCGGCGGTGTCGGGCGCGCTCTTCGCGGAATCCGCGGGCGGGAAGGGGATCCGCTCCGTCGTCCCGTCGTCGAAGGTCGTCACGACGGCGTCCTCGCCGCCGATCTCCGCGCCGAAGCTCGAGTCCGGACCCGCGTAGGAGAGCAGGAAACACTTCTCCTTCGCGCCGCCCGACGTGTCGGAATCGGTCACGCAGACGTTCCAGAGCGTGTCGGCGGGCAGGAGGACGGAAAAGGGCTCGCCGACCTTCGCGCGGACCGCCTCGCCCGACTCCAGGATCTCGACGTTGACCTCCTCGCCCGGCGCGAACGAGGAGTCCCGGACCACGCCCTCCAGCATCACGCCGTCGAGCGCGAAGGCGGCTCCGCACAGGAGCGCGAGGGCGAGAAGCGCCCGGGGAATGAGAGCGGAACGGGCCGGGCCGTTCACGCGGCGCGTTTCTCCCGCAGGCGGTCGGCGCGGACGAAGAGCCCCGCCAGGACGGTGCCCGAGATGGAGTGGTAGGCGCAGCTGATGGCGCACGGCACCACGCAGAGCGCCGCGAGCGGGTCCGCGGCCAGGTTTTCGGGGTTCGAGAAGAACGTGGCGGCCAGCACGGTGGCCATGCCCGCGTTCTGCACGCCGACTTCGATCGCGATGGTCCGCCGCTTCGCGCGGTCGAACTTGAAGAGCGCCCCCACGCCGAACCCCAGGAGGTAGCCCAGCGCGTTGTGGCAGAAGACCACGGCGAGCATCAGGAAGAGCAGCCCGGCGCCGTTGGAGATCAGGTGCGGGCGGACCGTGGCGACCACGCCGCCCACGATGAGCGCCAGACCGACCACGCTGACCGAGGGCATGTTCGCGCGAATCTCGCCGAAGACCGCGCGCTTCCCGAAGAAGTGGTTCAGGAGAAAGCCCGCCGTCACCGGGAAGATGGTGACCCAGAGGATGTTGAGGAACATCCCGAAGGCGTTCACCTGGATGCTCGTGTCGGCCAGCCAGAGGACCAGCAGGGGAGTGGCGAACGGGGAGAGGAGCGTGCTGACCGTGGTCATCCCGACCGAGAAGGCGACGTCGCCCCGGGCGAGGAAGCTCATCACGTTGCTCGAGACGCCGCCCGGGCAGCAGCCGACCAGGACGATGCCGACGGCCAGGTAGGGGTTCAGGCCGAAGGCGCGGGCGAGCGCGAAGGCGACCAGCGGCATGATGGTGTACTGCGCGCAGGCGCCGAGCGCGATGTCGGCGGGGCGCTTCAGCAGCCGCTTCAGGTCGTCGGCGGTGAGCGTGACGCCCATCGAGAGCATGATGACGCCCAGGACGGCGGAGGAGACGTTCCCCTTCACCCAGGAGAAGAGTTCCGGGAGGAAGAACGCGAGAACCGCGGCCCCGATCACGAAAAGCGGGGTGTGGGCGGAGAGAACGCGGTTGACCGCGCGGACGAGCTTGAGCACGGGCGCAAATTTAGAAATCGGAGCCTTTCCCGGCCGTTTTCCGGGGAACGCGAAAGGCCGGACCCGAAGGCCCGGCCCGTTTTCGCGAAAGAGGGCGTTCTCAGCGGCTCACGGGAATCCGGACCGCCCCGGAGACGCCGTCGAATTTCACGAGGTAGAGGCCGGAGGGGAGCCGGCCGCGGACGGCGTCGCGCACCTGGTCGGCGGAGCTCCATTCGGCCTCGGGCAGGGTCAGCAGCGCCTTGCCCGTGATGCCGTAGACCGTGGCGCCCGCGCGGAAGCCGGGCAGCGCGAACGCCTTTTCTCCCAGGCCGGTGCTTCCTTCGCTCGACGAGGAGACTTCTTCGCTCGAGGAAATCGGTGTCCAGTCGGGCAGGAGGCTCGCGCTTCCGCGGGCCAGCGAGACCGCTTGGAGGTCGAAGGTCGTGCCCGCGTCCGCGCTCACTTCGAAGACCACGCGCGCGTCGGTCGTGGTTTCGGACGCGACGAAAGTGTATTCGTAGACGGTCAGCTCGCCGGGAGCGTCGATCGTGTGGCTGGAATACTGGGTGTAGGGCGAGGAACCCAGGCCCACGACCGCCAGCACGGAGGCGTCCTGCGAGGCGGACATGCGGAAGGCGAAGGTGTAGGTTTCGCCGGCGACGAGGGTCAGGTCGTGCTGATTGACGGAGACGGCGGGAGCCTGGGTCGCGCCGGTCGTGATTGTCACATGCAGGCCGGATTCGTCCGTGGCCGTGTCGACGACGGCGGAGTTCTTGGCGCGCACGTTCCAGTTCGCCGTGCCGGCGAAGGTGTTGTTCAGCACCTGCTCGCCGTCCACGACGGCGATGGAGGAACTGGAACTTGACGAGCTGGAGCTGCTCGAACTGCTGGAGCTGGAAGACGAGCTGGTTCCCCAGGTCACCTTCTCGAACTGCATCTTGATCGCGTCGGTTCCCATCCAGTCGCCGGTCAGGTGAACCAGATAGTTGCTGCTGGTGGCGGCGGCGACCGTCATCGCCTCGGAACAGGAATGCCCTTTGACCACGATCTTGTCGCCGGGCCGCAGGATTCCGCTTCCGCCCTGCGAGGCGTAGTTGTCCGGCTGGTGGCCGTCGAGGTGGTTCTTCAGGAAGCGGGCGTTGAACTTGCCCGGAATCGCCGTGCGCGTGCAGGAGGAGTCGAACGGAAGGTTCCGCTTGTCGCGGACGTCCTTGCTGATCTTCGCGATCTTGCTCCAGACCGATTCGGTCTTCCAGGCCGAGCCCTTGAGCTGCGCGTCCCAGACGCAGATGCCGACCGACATGCTGTCGTTCAGGCGCGCGGAGGAGTCGTTGACGGAGGACTTGTTGAACCAGGCGAGGTTGTCGTCGGCCGTGGTCCCCAGCCATGCGTCCACGTCGCTGGGCAGTCCGAGCATCAGTCGCGAGACGTAGCGCGCGTCGTCGATGTGGTCCCTCGCGTACTTGATGCGCGTGGAGTAGTAGCCGTATTCCGAGGTCGAACCGGAGATGGGGGCGGTCGAGGACTTGTAGCCCATCGTCTCGATGCCGTCGTAGACCTTCAGCAGCTCTCCCCACCAGTTCCAGCTGGGGGAGTGGTACTTGTATCCGAAGACGGCGGCCTTGACCACCTTGCCGTCGCGGGCGTGGACGCTGTCGGCCAGCTCCTTGGAGAAGGCGAGGTAGAGCGCGGAGTCGGCCTTGGCGATGGCGTCGTGCATGCCGCTGCCTTCGAAGTCGATGTCCACGCCGTCCAGCCGGTATTTGTCCATCGTGTCCACGATCGACTTGATGAACTTCGTGCGGTGCGCCTCCAGCATCGATTCGTGGACGACTTCCCAGTTCCAGATGCTGGTGTCGGCGCCGCTCGACGTCTTGGTGGCCATCGAGTTGTAGATGCAGAGCAGCACGGGGACTTTGTTCTTCTTCCCCCAGTTGACGAACCAGGAGACGTTGTTCGCGTTGACCTCGCCGGAACCGGAGCCCGCGTACTTCGGCTGGAAGACGACGCGGTCGGTGTCGGGCACCCAGAACTGGAGCGCCAGCGCGGTGATCGCGTCCTTCATCTTCAGGCTGCCGAAGCTGGTCGAGTCGACGGTCTTCTTGCAGGCCTTGATGCCGTAGGGAGGCACCCAGAAGGTGACGTCGCCGGCCATGGCGGTCGAGGCGAAGAGGGCCGCGAACAGCAGGGCGAGCAGGGTCCGTCTCGTTTTCATCTCTTTCTCCTGGGCTTTGGGTTTTCTCCAATAATAACATGCCGTCCAATGTGCCGTCCGTCGGCTTGGTCGGAAAAGTAAAGAGCCGGGCCTCGTGGCCCGACTCGTTTTGCAAAAGGAGGTTTAGAATCTTTACTTGTCCACGGAAATCCGGATCGCCTGGGCGGCGCCTTCGAACTTCACGAGGTAGACGCCGGCGGGGAGCTGGCCGCGGACGGCGTCGCGCAGCTGGTCCTGCGAGCTCCAGGCCTGGGCCGGAAGGGCGAGGATCGCGCGGCCCGTGACGCCGTAGACGGTCGCCTTGACGCCGGATTCGGGCAGGGCGAAGGCCTTTTCGGTCAGCGCGGTGGTGCCGTCGTCGTAGTCCTGGGCCACGGCGGGCGCGACCGAGGAGCAGTCGCCGAGCTTGGTCCAGCCGTAGCTGACCGGAGTGTGGCCGGCGCCGACGTTGCAGAAGTAGGGGACGTTTTCGCAGCTGTAGAGCGCGTTGTTCCAGACGGCCTTGTAGCCCTTGGACGAGAAGTCGGTTCCGGTCGCGAAGGCGGGGACGCCGCCGCAGGAGCCGCCGTTGGAGGCGCTGGAGCTCGAGGCCTTCTGCGAGGAGCTGGAGACCTTCTGCGAGCTGCTGGAGGCCTTGACGCTGGAGCTGGAGGCCTTCTGGCTGGAGGAGGAGGCCTTCTGCGAGCTGGAGCTCACGGCCTGGCCGCCGCAGGTGCCGACGGTTTCGTAGACGGGCCAGCTGCCCTTGGCGCCGTAGACGGCGTTGTCGGGCTTGTAGTAGTAGCAGTAGGAGCCCTGGCCGGCCTTGCACCGGTAGGCGGTGCCGGAGGTGCCGGAGGCGGCCACGACGGGGCCGTCGCTCCAGTTGCCGTTGACGAGGAAGAGCGAAGCCGACCAGGCCTTGCAGGTGATGGTGCCGGAGGCGCTGGAGCTGGAGGCCTTCTGGCTCGAGGAGGAGACCTTCTGCGAGCTGCTGGAGCTGACCTTCTTGGAGGAGCTGGAGGAGACCTTCTGGCTGGAGCTGCTGGAGGAGGTCTTCTTGGAGCTGCTGCTGGAGAGGCCCTGGGCGTTCCGCTTGGCGCGGACGTCGGCGCTCATCTTGGCGACCTTCTCCCAGACGGCCTTGGTCTTCCAGGCGGAGCTCTTGAGAGCCGCGTCCCAGATGCAGAGGCCGACGGTGCTGGTGTCGCTCATCTTGCCGTTCTTGAGGAGCCAGTCGAGGTTGGCGTCGAGGGTGGTGCCCTTCCAGGAGGTGGCGTCGCTGGGGAGGCCGATCATCAGCTTGCGGCCGCGGTCGGCGCCGCCCTGCCTGGCGACGGTCATCAGCGTGTCGTACTGGTACTTGTGCTGCGCCTCGGAGCCGGAGATCGGGGCGGTGGCGGAGGTGTAGCCCATCGTTTCCACGCCGTCGTAGATCTTCAGCAGCTTCTGCCACCAGAGGATGCCGGGGACGTTCCACTTGTCGTTGAAGACGGCGACGTTGACGATCTTCCCGCGCTTGTGGAGGCTGTCGGCCAGCTGCTGCGAGAACGCGTAGAAGTTCGTCGAGTCGGCGCGGAGCCAGTCGACGTCGTACTTGCTGTCGTTCCCTTCGAAGTCGATGTCGACGCCGTCGAGGCCGAACTTGTCGACCTGCGCGAGGATCGAGTTGACGAAGCTGGTCCGGTAGGTGGAGCTGATGCTCTTGTGCACCAGGTCCCAGTCCCACATCTCGGAGCCGCTGGACTGCTTCATCGAGTTGTAGATGCAGAGGATCACGGGGACCTTGTTGGTCTTCCCCCAGTTGACGAACCACTTGACGTTGTCGTCGTTGACCTTGGAGGAGGAGCTGCCCGCGTACTTGGGCTGGAAGACGACCTGTCCGGGGTTGTCCGGATTGGGCGTCCAGAACTGGAGCGCGAGGTTGGTGATCGCGTCCTTCATCTTGATCCCGCCGAAGTCCATGTCGACGGTGTTCTTGCACTCGGTGATGTAGTACGGCGGAACCCAGATGGTGACGTCGCCCGCGAAGGCGGCCATCGCCCCGAGGAGAACGGTGAACAGAAGCTTCTTCATTTTCACATCCCTGTCCTTGTTGCTGTTTGCGGTTTAGTCCCCGACCGGGAGCTTCACGGCCCGGCGGAGACCTTCGAACTTGACGAGGTAGATCCCGGAGGGGAGCAGGCCGCGGACGGCTTCGCGCAGCTGGTCCGCCGAGCGCCATTCCCTCGCGGGGAGCGCCAGCAGGGCCCTGCCGGTGATGCCGTAGACCGTGGCCGGTGCGCGGAAGCCGGGCAGGGCGAACGCTCCGTTCCCGATTTCCGTGGATTCGCCGGAGGAGGAAGAGACCTCTTCGGAGGAGGAGGTCCCCTGGACGATCTTCTCGAACGTGACGTCGATCAGCGTGTCGTAGGGCCAGGGCTCGACGAGATAGACGTTGTCGAGGTTTTCGGGGTCGCCGACCTCGACCGCGCGGTCGCAGGGCCAGCCTTCGGGAATCACCATGTCGCCGGGCGCCCATTCGCCGCCCTGCGAGACGTAGTTGTTCTGCTGGTAGCCCGCGAGCCCCTTCTTGCCCTTGCGCGCGTTGAAGCGGCCGGCGAGCGGGACCGTTTCGCAGTCCGTCTGGCCGGAGAGGGAGCTGGACGAGCTCGAGGACGAGCTGCTGCTCGAGGAACTGGAGCTGCTGGACGAGCTGGAGGACGAGGAGCCGCCGAAGGTCACCTTCTCGAATTCGAAGCCGATGTAGTCGCGGCCGTACCACTTGCCGGCCAGCCTGACGTAGGTGCTGTCGCCCGACTGCGGCGCGACGACTTCCATCGCCTCGGCGCAGGAGTGGCCCTTGATCACGACCTTGTCGCCGACCTGCCAGGCGCCGCCCTGCGAGGCGTAGTTGTTCTTCTGGCGGCCGCTGAGATAGGAGTTCGCGTAGCGGAGGTTGAACTTGCCCGGAAGCGCCGTCCTGGCGCAGGAGCTGTCGAACGGAACGGCCTTCTTCGCGCGGACGTCGGCGCTGATTTGCGCGAGCTTGTTCCAGACCGTGGAGTGGTTCCAGATCGCGGTGTCCTTCAGCTGCGCGTCCCAGATGCAGATGCCGACGGAGGTGGAGTCGGTGAGTCCGTGGTGGTCCAGCATCCAGTTCAGGTTGTCCATGAACCGGGTCCCCTTCCATTCGCTAGCGTCGCTGGGGAAGCCGAGCATCAGACGCCTGGCGTAGTCCGTTCCCGCGGTGAGCGCGGTGTCGATCAGTTTGTCGTAGGTGCGCGACGCCTCCGTTCCGGAAATCGGGGCGGTGACCGAGGTGTAGCCCATCGATTCCACGCCGTCGTAGATCTTCAGCAGCTGCCGCCACCAGGTGACGCTGGGGACGTTCCACCGGTCGGCGAAGACGGCGATCTTCAGCACCTTGCCTTCGCGGGCGTGGACGCTGTCGGCCAGCTGCCGCGAGAACTTGAAGAAGGCGGTCGAGTCGGCGAGCAGGGTTTCGATGCCGTACTGGCTGTCGTTCCCCTCGTAGTCGATGTCGATGCCGTCGAGCCCGTACTTGTCCATCGTGTCGACAAGCGCCTTGACGAACTTCGGGCGGTTCTCGTCGGTCAGCGTGGCGCGGACTTCGTCCCAGTTCCAGCCGGGCGAGTTGTAGACGCAGAGCATCACGGGGACGCCGTTCGCCTTGCCCCAGTCGGTGAACCACTTGACGGTCGTGGGGTTGAGGTCGTTCGTGCCGGAACCGGCGTAGCTCGGCTTGAGAATCACGCGGTCGGTGTCGGGCACCCAGAACTGGAGGCCGAGGGCGGTGATCGCGTCCTTCATCTTGATGCCGCCGAAGTCGCGTTCGAGCGTCGACTTGGCGGTCTTGATGCCGTAAGGCGGGACCCAGATGGTGATGTCGCCGGCGAAAGCCGCGGTCAGCGAAAAGAGCAGAATCGCGAAAACGAGCTTTTTCATCGCAGCACCTTCCTTTCGGGAAAACTTCAGCGGTCGATCGAGACCTTCGCGGCGCCGGCCGCTCCGCGGAACTTGACGAGGTAGACGCCGGCGGGCAGCTGGCCGCGGATCGCGTCGCGCAGCTGTTCGGCGGAGCTCCATTCTGCCTCGGGCAGCGTCAGCAGCGCCCGTCCGGTGATGCCGTAGACGGTCGCGGCCGCGCGGAAGCCGGGCAGGGCGAAGGCCTTCGCGGAAATCGCGGTGGAATCCTCGGGCGCGGGCCACGCCACCTTCTCGAACTCGAACCTGATGTGGTCGCTGCCGTTCCATTTGCCGGCCAGCCGGACGTAGGTGCTGTCGTTCGCCTGCGGCTCGACGACCTCCATCGCCTCGGAGCAGGAGTGGCCCTTGATCACGACCTTGTCGCCGACCTGCCAGGCGCCGCCCTGCGAGGCGTAGTTGTTCTTCTGGTGTCCGCTCAGGTAGCTGTTCTGGTAGCGGAGGTTGAACCTGCCGGGCAGGAGCGTGCGCGTGCAGGAGGAGTCGAACGGGACGTTTCTCCTGGCGCGGACGTCGGCGCTGATCTGCGCGACCTTCTCCCAGGTCCTCGCTTCGTGCCACTGGCTCGCCTTGAGCTTGCCGTCCCAGATGCAGATGCCGAACGAGGTGGAGTCGGTGATCGTCTTGTTGGCCAGGAACCAGTCGAGGTTGTCCTGCAGGGCGACGTTCTTCCAGGAATTGGAGTCTCCGGTGAAGCCGATCATCAGCCGGTGGACGTAGGGGGTGTCGGCGACGTGGAAGGCGTTCCGCATCAGGCTGTCGTAGGTGCGCGAAGCGCCGGTTCCCGCGAGCGGGGCGGTGGTCGAGGTGTAGCTCATCCCCTCCACGTTGTCGTAGATCTTGAGCAGCTTGGGGCGCCAGGCGAGGCTGGGGGAGTTGTACTTGTCGTTGAACGTGGCGATCTTCACCAGCGCGCCGTCGCGTTTGTGGACGCTGTCGGCCAGCTCCTGCGAGAATTCGTAGAAGTCGAGCGAGTCGGCCGTGGTCTCGCTGCCGTTCCCCTCGAAGTCCACGTCGACGCCGGTCAGGCCGAGGCGGTCCATTTCGGCGACCACGGAGGCGATGAACTTCGTCCGGTTTTCGGGCTTCAGGCTCTGGCGCACCAGGTTCCAGTCCCAGGTGTCGCCTTCCATCGCGTTGAAGATGCAGAGCATCACGGTGATGTTGTTGCGGCGCCCCCAGTCGGCGAACCAGCGGACGGTCTCGTCGTTGACCTTGCTGGTGTCCCCGTTCTTCGCGTAATGCGGATGGTAGACGACCTTGTCGGTGTCGGGGACCCAGAACTGGAGCCCCAGCGCGGTGATCGCGTCCTTCATCTGGATGCCGCCGAAGTCCTCGACGACCGTCTTTTTGCAGTCCTTGATGTAGTAAGGGGGGACCCAGACGGTGACGTCGCCGGCGAAGGCGATGGCGGAACAGAGAACGAGGGCGAGGACGCCCAGGAACGGCTTTTTCATTTTATTCTCCCGAAACGTGACAGACAGATCAGACATGTCAAGCATAGCACATGGGCGGAGGCCGTCCGCGCCTTTTTTCCTAAATTCTCCTTTACACCGCGCGCAAACCCCGAAAACAGGCCGTTTCGCGCGTTTCATGCACACAAATTCCCCAATGCGTAAATGAAACGTTGCAAAGTCAATGAGAAAATCCCGGGCGCCGTCCACGGGCGGCTCTTCCTCTGGAGCGCGGGCTTCGGCGGACCGCTGGTCGCCGCGCTCGCGCACAGCGGGGCCCTGCGCCGCGGCCCGTCGAAGGGAATCGGGACCTTCTTCGGGACGCTCGCGCTCTGGGTCGCGGCGCTCTTCCTGCTCGAACGCCTGATTTTCGCGTTGATGAAAGGACTCTCCGCGGGGTGGACGGCCTTCTTCCTCCTCTGCGCGACGGCCATCTACCTTGTCGTGCCGGCGCGCGTGGCCGCGGAGCGGCTCGCGGAGCTGGCGCCGCGCTATGCCGAGGCGGAGTTCCGCCGGCGCGAGCGCCTGGGGACGGCCGTCGGGCTGTTCTGGTACGCGCTGCAATACGGCTTCGCCTTCTGGCTGGAGACCTCGCCTTCGGCGGAGTTCCTGCGGGACGGCGGGCGTTGGTTCGCGCGCGACCTCCTCGACCTGCTTCTCAATCTGGTCTAGCGTCCCCTCCGAGCTTCCGGGAAACGTTCCAAAAAGAGACACGAGGTCGCAAAATCGGCCATCGCGGTCCGTTTTCGCCCTTTTCCGCCCTTGGCACGGCTCTTGCTTGATGGCGGGCAGGAAGAAAAAAGGAGTTTCACATGAAGGAATTCACCCAAGCCGCCGGCCACGCCGTCCAGAAGGCCCAGGAGATCAAGGACGCCGCCTCCCACAGCGAGCTCCGTTCGGGGCACGTCGCGAAGGGGCTGCTCTCCGAGGCGTACGACCAGGTTTCGACGCTGCTGAACGCCGTGGGCGTGCTGCCCGAGGCGCTCTCCGCCGCGCTCGACCATCTGCTGCAAAGCTACCCGAAGGTCCAGGGCGCCATCACCACCGCCGTCAGCCCCGACGTGCAGAAGATCCTGCGCGGCGCCCAGGCGATCGCCGACAACGCCGGCGACGGCGAGATCTCCGCCTACGCGCTCTTCCTCTCGATCGTCCGGAACACCGACGAGCAGGAGCTGCGCGCGATCTTCGACAAGATGAAGCTGCGCCCGTCGGAACTGACGAGGGCCTTCGACCGGATCCGGCGCGAAAGCAAGGGGAAGGTCGGGACCGCGGAAGGGGAGGGGCAGGAGAACGTGCTCGAGAAGTACGGCACCTACCTCACCGACCTTGCGCGCGACGGCAAGCTCGACCCCGTGATCGGCCGCGAAGAGGAGATCCGCCGGGTCATCCAGATCCTCAGCCGGAAGACCAAGAACAACCCCGTCCTCGTGGGCGAGCCGGGCGCCGGCAAGACCGCCATC
>JAGCEZ010000007.1 GCA_017650365.1 Fibrobacterales bacterium
CCACGCTGATGTTCACCAACGCCGGGATGAACCAGTTCAAGGGCATCTTCCTCGGCGACAACCCCCGCGGCCTCAAGCGCGCCGTGGATGCCCAGAAGTGCATCCGCGTGAGCGGCAAGCACAACGACCTCGAGGAGGTCGGCGCCGACCACTACCACCACACGCTCTTCGAGATGCTGGGCAACTGGTCCTTCGGCGACTACTACAAGCGCGAGGCGATCTCCTGGGCGTGGGAGCTGCTGACCGAGGTCTGGAAGCTCCCCAAGGAACGCCTCTTCGTCACGGTCTACAAGGACGACGACGAAGCCGCGGAGATCTGGCGCGAGGTCTCCGGCCTGGCCCCCGAACGCATCATGCGCTTCGGCGACCACGACAACTTCTGGGAGATGGGCGACACCGGCCCGTGCGGCCCCTGCTCCGAAATCCACTACGACAAGGGCGACCTCGCCACGCAGGCGGCCACCTTCGCCGACCCGGTCGAGGGCGTGAACGGCCAGAACGCCCGCTACATGGAGATCTGGAACCTGGTCTTCATGCAGTACAACCGCAACGCCGACGGCACGCTCACGCCCCTCAAGGCCAAGCACGTCGACACCGGCATGGGCTTCGAGCGCATCTGCTCGCTGCTGCAGGGCAAGACGTCCAACTACGCCACCGACATCTTCTCGCCGATCGTCGACGAGATCGTCAAGCTCTCCGGCGTCCCCTACGGCGAAGGCCCCGAGGGGATGCCCCACCGCGTGATCGCCGACCACCTCCGCGCGGTCGCCTTCAGCGTCGCCGACGGCGTGATGCCCTCTAACGACGGCCGCGGCTACGTCATCCGCCGCATCCTGCGCCGCGCCTGCCGCTACGCCCGCAACCTCGGCGCCCGCGAACCCTTCGTCTGCCGCCTCGTGCCGGTCCTCGCCGCGCAGATGGGCGACGCCTACCCCGAGATCCGCCAGCGCGCCGACTTCGTCGAACGGACGATCCGCACCGAGGAGGAGCGGTTCATCCGCACGCTCGACAAGGGGCTCGCGCTCTTCGACAAGGTCGCCGCGGCCGCGAAGGACGGCGTGGTGGACGGCGCCGAGGCCTTCGTCCTCTACGATACCTACGGCTTCCCCTACGACCTCACCTGCCTGCTGGCCCGCGAACGGAACCTCGCCGTGGACGAAAAGGGCTTCGAGAAGGCGATGGCCGAACAGAAGGAACGCGCCCGCGCCGCGCAGAAGGACGGCAAGGGCCCCGACTTCGCCGACGAATCGGGCTGGACCGCCGTCCGCGAAGGTTCCGGCACCGCGTTCCTCGGCTACGAAACCTCCGAAGCCGACGTGGAGGTCCTCCGCTGGCGCGAAGACCGCGGGACGCTCTACATCGTCCTCTCCTCCACCCCCTTCTACGCCGAGATGGGCGGCGAAGTGGGCGAAAGCGGGACTCTCGCCAACGACGAGCTCGAGCTCCGCGTGACCGACACGGTCAAGGTGAACGACCTCTGGATCCACAAGGCGAAGATCGTCTCCGGCGCGCTTTCCGCCGAGGCGATGGCCAAGCCCTTCCGCGCGGCGACCGACGCCGCGCTCCGCGCCGACACGCGCGCCAACCACTCCGCAACCCACCTGCTCCAGGCGGCGCTGCGGCGGGTCGTCGGAACCCACGTCGCCCAGGAGGGCTCGCGCGTCGCGCCCGAAGGGCTCCGCTTCGACTTCTCGCACGACAAGGCGCTGACGCCGGAGCAGATCGCCGAGGTCGAGCGGCTCGTCAACGAGAAGATCCGCGAGGACATTCCCGTCAGCACCGCCGTCAAGGGCGTGGACGAGGCCAAGGCCGAGGGCGCGATGGCCCTCTTCGGCGAGAAGTACGGCTCCGAAGTCCGCGTGGTGACGATGGGCGGCTTCTCCAAGGAGCTCTGCGGCGGCCTCCACGTCTCCCGCACGGGCGAAATCGGCGGCTTCCGCATCCTCTCCGAAACGGCCTGCGCCGCCGGCGTGCGCCGCATCGAGGCGGTCACCGGCCGCGTCGCCGCCGAGACGGCCCGCGCCGACATGCTCCGCCTGCAGGAACTCCAGGCGCTCTTCAAGTGCAAGCCCGAAGCGCTCGTCGAGCGCGTGAAGGGCCTCTTCGACCAGGTGCGCGACCTCGAACGCGAACGGACCTCCCTCCGCCAGAGTCTCGCCTCGCAGCGCGTCAAGGCGCTCGCCGCCGAAGCGGCCGAGATCGCGGGCGTCCGCGTCCTCGTCAAGGACCTCGGCGACGTCGACAAGGCGGAGTTCTCCGCGCTGGTCGGCGCCTTCGCCGCGGAATTCGACGGCGTCGCCGTCCTGGCCTGCGCGTCGAAGGAATCCGGCTCGCTCGCCGTCGCGGTCGCCAAGCCCTACGCGGCCAAGGCGCCCGCCGGCAAGATCGTCTCCGCGCTCGCCGCCCTCGCCGGCGGCAAGGGCGGCGGCCGCCCCGACATGGCCCAGGCCGGCACCAAGTCGCCCGAGAAGATCCCCGAGGCGCTCGCTGCGGCCCCCAACGTCGTATCCGGGATGCTCCAGTGATCGGACCCGTCGAAACCAGGCTCCTCGAGACCCGGGAAAGGCGCGGCGCCGCCTTCGCGGTGCTGCTCGACCCCGATTCGCACACCCCCGCGAGCTTCCTCGACTCCGCGGCCCGGGCCGTCGAAGGCGGCGCGGACCTCTTCCTCGTGGGCGGCTCCTTCATGGGCACCCCGCTCTACGCGCAGATGGTCCGCGAGCTCGGCGAGAAGTTCCCGATCCCGGTCGTCCTCTTCCCCGGCGGCGGCTCCCACGTCGTCCCCGGCGCGCAGGCGATCCTCTTCACCTCGCTGGTGAGCGGCCGCAACCCGCAGTACCTGATCGAGGAGCAGATCAAGGGCTCCGTCGTGGTCGCGGCCTCGAAGATGGAGCCGATCCCCACCGCCTACATCCTCGTGGACGGCGGGCGGACCACCTCCGTGGAGTTCATTTCGAACACGCGCCCGATCCCCGCGGACAAGCCCAAGCTCACGCTCGTGCACGCGCTGGCCGCCTCGATGATGGGGATGCGCTGGACCTACCTCGAAGCGGGCTCCGGCGCCCCGAACCCCGTCGGAATCGACCACGTCAAGGCCGTCGCGGGGCACGTCCCCACGAACCTGATCGTCGGCGGCGGGCTCGTCAGGCCCGAGATGGCGCGCGAACGCGTCGAAGCCGGCGCCTCGATGATCGTCACCGGCAACATCTGGGAAAAGGTCCGCGACCTCGCCCTCGTCAGGGAATTCGCCGCCGCGGTCCACGTGAAGGGCTAGTCGCCAGGCGCCAGGTGCCAGTCGCCAGTGCGTACGATGGCGCCTTTGGCGCGATGCACAAAAAGAGCCGTGGCAATCGCCGCGGCTCTTTGAAATCGAAATCGCGGAACGTCAGTCCTTCACGCAACGCACCGCGAAGCCGCTGCCCTTGCTACCGGGAAGAAATCGCGCGCGCTCGTCGCCTTTGCTCAGGAGTACGCTGTGCGCGCGATACGCGGCGCTCTCCGAAGAGGACCAGAAGTACGCGGCGAGGCCTGCGGTGCTCATCTCTCCGTCGTCGGTTCTGTCACCGGACGGAAGCGCCGAGAAACCGTAGTCGTCGGAGCCGTCGTCGCCGGTCCACCCGGAACTCGCCTTCAACGCCGTGCCTGCGACGGAGCTGCCGCCAACGGCCGCAAGGAGGATGTCCCATTCCGCGCGGCTCGGCAAATGCCAGCCATCGGGGCAGATGCCTCGGACCTTTCCCGAAGACGCGGCGCATGTCTCGCCATCGCCGCACCCGGTCGTCGCCGAGTCCATCGCCGCGGCCCAGGCATAGAGACGCCCGTATTTGGCGCAACCGTCGGCGCTGTTGCCGTAGCACCAGTTGCCGTAGGTCGAATCGTTCACCTTGTATTCGTAGCCCAGGTTCTCGGCCATCCACGTCTGGGCGCCGATGACCACCGTCCCGTAGGTTTGGCCATCGCGGTCGTCCGTCACATAAGTGGAGCTGTCCGCGTTTTCGCCGGAAGGAGCGGAGGTCGCGCCGTCGTCTCCGCAACCGACGAGCGCGAGCGCGGCGAGGGCAATGGATGCAATCGCTCCGAGTTTCTTCTTCATGGTCGGTCTCCTTTGGCGTTTGCTTGCAATTATACCTTATGCCCCCCTTTTTCCGCCAGACGCCCGATTTTCGCGCTGATTGCGCAGGAACCGCCGGATTTTCGCCATTCCGGCGCCTTCGGCGCGATTTTTCCCTAGTCCCTGGGGCCTGGCGACTAGTCTCCACTGGTCCCTGATCCCTAGCGACTGGCGACTGATTTTTCCCTGACTTACCCTTGACTAACAAGTTTCCATTGGCTAACTTTGCCCCGTGAGTTAGCCGGAGCTAAAATCCGGCGCAACCCCGGCCAGGAGAACGGCATGGAACAGATCAAGCTCAGCCAGAGCCTCGAAGACTATCTGGAGATGGTGCACATGCTGCGCATCGCCCACGGCACCGCCCGCGTGAAGGACATCGCCGCCTCGCTCGACGTCAAGATGCCCTCCGTGGCCAAGGCGATGCTCGAGCTCAAGCGGCTCGGGCTCGTCTCGCAGGAGCCTTACAGCGGCGTGGAGCTGACCGAGAAAGGGGAGCGCTTCGCCGCCATGATCCTGAACCGGCACATCCTCCTGAAGGCCTTCCTCGTGCGGCTCGGGGTGACGGAGACCATCGCGGACCAGGACGCCTGCTCCATGGAGCACATCCTCTCCGCCGAAACCCTCGCGAAGATCGAGGAGTTCATGAAGAACGTGAAACCCAAGTCCGCCCCGAAGAAGGGCGGCGAAGAAAAGAGGAAAGCGAAATGAGCTGCAACTGCGGCTGCGGAGGAAGCTCCTCCGGAAAGAAATGGAACGCCGAACCGAAGTTCTCGGAACTGAAGCGCGGCGACCGCGTCGAGATCGTCGGATACGGCGAAGGCGACGCAAGGTACAAGTCGAAGCTCCTGTCGATGGGGCTGGTGCGCGGCGTGGCGCTCGAAGTGCTCCAGGTGGCGCCGCTGGGCGACCCGATCGAAGTGAGCGTGCTCTCCTACAGGCTTTCCCTCCGCCGGAAGGAAGGCGACGTCCTGGAACTGAAGAGGATCAAATGACCGCCGACAAGGTTTTCACCATCGCGATCGCCGGCAACCCCAACTGCGGGAAGACGGCGCTGTTTAACGCGCTCACCGGCTCGCGCCAGAGCGTGGGCAACTGGCCGGGCGTCACGGTCGAGAAGAAGGAGGGCCACTTCGAGCTGGGCCGCCGCCACATCCGCGTGGTCGACCTGCCCGGCACCTACGCGCTCTTCGCCAACGCCGAGGACGAGCGGGCCGCGGTCGACTTCCTGCTTTCGCGCGAGGCCGACCTGATCGTCAACATCGTCGACGCCACGAACCTCGAGCGCAACCTCTTCCTCACGAGCCAGCTCGCCGACATGGGGATCCCCATGGCGATCGCCGTCAACATGATGGACATCGCGGAGCGGCGCGGGCTGCGGATCGACCTCGACCGGATCTCCGCGGAATACGGCGTCCCCTGCATCCCGCTCACCGCCGTCGACGAGAAGAGCGTCGCCAACTTCGTCGGCGAGATGGCCCACGTCCTCGCCAAGGCGCCGGCGGCCGTTCCGAAGCCGCAGGTCTACGGCGAAAAGGTCGAAGCCGCCGTCAAGGCGCTCGAACCGCGCGTGGCCCCCGTCGCGAGGCTGCTGGGCGCCGACGCCCGCTGGGTCGCGCTGATGCGCCTGGGCAACGACAAGAGCTACGCCGACAAGTTCGCCGAGGCGGGCGTGGAGATCGACAAGTCCGGGATCACCGCTCTTCTGGGCGAGGAGTCCGAGTTCGCGATGGCCGACGAGCGCTATTCCAAGGCGCACGCCCTGGCGCGCGAGGCGATCGGCGGCGAGCGCTCCCGCAGGACGCGCTCCGACCGGATCGACGCCGTTCTCCTGAACCGCTGGGCCGCGCTCCCGATCTTCCTCGTGGTGATGTACCTCGTCTTCTGGATCGCGGTCACGATCGGGTCCGCCTTCATCGACTTCTTCGACATCCTGTTCGGGGCGGTCTTCGTGGACGGCTTCGCCGCGCTGCTCGAATCGGTCCACGCCCCCGCGTGGGCGGTCTCGGTCCTCGCCGACGGCGTGGGCGCGGGGATCCAGACGGTCTCCACCTTCATCCCCGTCATCTTCTTCATGTTCCTCTGCCTCTCCTTCCTGGAGGACTCGGGCTACATGGCGCGCGCCGCGTTCGTCGCCGACCGCTTCATGCGGTTCCTCGGGCTGCCG
>JAGCEZ010000048.1 GCA_017650365.1 Fibrobacterales bacterium
CCGGGCTTCACGAAGTCGGATTCGAGAATCACGTGGGGCTGGCCGTCGATCAGCAGCTTCACGCGCTTGCGGAGGTCGTTTGCACCGAGTCTTGCCATAATTCGCTCCAAAGAGTGGGAATGGATGACCAAATGTAGAAAAGCCCTCCGCGCGGGAGGGCTTTCCGGAAAGCGGAAAACGCGACGTTTCCGCCCTATTTCTTGCGCTTCACCAGGACCGGCCGGCTCTGCGAGAAGTCCTGGTCGCCGCCCTTGTTCTTCTCGAAGATCTCGGGGGTGACGGTGCGGATCTTGATCTGGGACTCCTTCGCGCCCTTGGAGACCAGGAACGCCTTGATCGCCCGGCTGCGGCCGTTGAGGATCGAGAGGTACTCTTCCTGCTCCAGCTCGAACTGGGGCATGAAGACGAAGACGTAGACCACGTCCTCGGGGTGGTTGGCCAGGAGCGAGGCCACCTTGTCGTTCAGCATCTCGCGGTCTTCGAAGGTGAGCGTGGAGTCGCCGGTCTCGAAGCGGAGGGCGAGCTCGGTCTCGTCGGCCAGGCCGGGCAGTTCGGCCGGGCAGCCGTCCTCGGTGTTCGCGCCGCCGGGGACGTTCGGGCACTTGTCGAACTGGTCCGGGATGCCGTCCTTGTCGTTGTCCGCGTCGGGGCAGCCGTCGCCGTCCTCGAAGTCGTCCATGTCCTCCTTGTCGTTCGGGCACTTGTCGGCGCCGATGCAGACCGACTTGTACTTGGCGGAGAGGCCCTGCTTGGAGACCCATTCGTCGCAGACGCCGTCGCCGTCGTTGTCCACGTCGGGGCAGCCGTCGTTGTCCTGGAAGCCGTCCTTGTCCTCGGCGTCGTTCGGGCACTTGTCGAACTTGTCCGGGATGCCGTCCTTGTCGTTGTCGAGTTCGGCGCAGCCGTCGTCGTCCTCGAACCCGTCCTTGTCCTCGGGCTCGTTCAGGCACTTGTCGGAGCCGGTGCAGACCGACTTGTACTTGGCGGAGAGGCCCTTTTCGGCCACCCACGGGTCGCAGACGCCGTCCTTGTCGTTGTCGGGATCCGGGCAGCCGTCGTTGTCCTCGAACCCGTCGATGTCCTCGGAGTCTTCGGCGCACATGTCGGCGCCGTTCGGGATGCCGTCCTTGTCGCGGTCGGAGCCGGCGCAGGCGGAGAGGAGGAGGAGAAGGGCGCCCGCGGAGAGCAGGGCCGCAGTCTGTCTGGAAAGAATCTTCATCTGTTTCGCCCCTTTCGGAAGGAACCGGACCCGGGAAACGGTCCGCATGGATTAAAAGTAGCCTATTTTTCGCCATTATGGAGAATCCGTCCGGCGGAGAAGCGGTCCTGGAAACGGCGAAGGCCGAGCTCGAGCGGCTCGCCCGGGAGCTGCCCTCCGCCCCCGACGGCCCCGGAAAGGAGCGGATCAGGAACCGGATCGCCGGGCTCGCCGCGCTCGCGGCCTGCGAAGCGGGTCCCGACGGACTCCCCTTCCGCGACCTCGCCGGGGTCCCCTGCCCGCTCGGCTGGGCCAAGGCCCGCCTCGTCCTGGAGGGGCTCCCCCCGGGCGGCCTGCTCCGGCTGCGGATCGGGGACGGCCAGCCGGCCGAAAACATCCCCTCGAGACTGGCCGCCGAGCGGTTCGAACTCCTCGAACGATGTAAAAACGACGACGGAACGTGGTTTCTGCTGGTCCGGAAGCCCCGAAATAACGTAGGTTAATCAAGGCCATGTCCGAAGCGCGCGAAAAGAACAGGCCCATTCCCGTCGTCTTCGTGGGCGACGCGTGGTGGGGCGTGGAGAACGGGGTGGCGCACAAGGTGGCGCACCACCTGCTTCTGCAGCACCCCGAACTCGACTTCCTCTTCCGCTTCGCGCTGGAGGAGCAGTACCCCGTTTCGCGGATCGTCGCCGACTGCCCGCGCATCGTCATCAGCCAGCAGCCCCAGGCGCTGGTCTGCGGAATCGGCTTCACCGACATCAAGCTCGGGACCCCCGTCGAGGACTTCGCGCGGACGCTCGGGAAGTTCGCGCACGACCTCGTCTCCAAGTGCAGCACGCGCGTCGTCTTCTGCGCCCCGCCCAAGCTCACCTTCTCGCCCGACGAGGAGCGCGCGGAGCTGGCGCGCCGCTACGGATCGGCCATCTCGCACGTCTGCAGCGACAACGGCTTCGACTTCCTCAAGCTCGAAAGGCAGTGCGAGGAGTTCATCCGCAGGCAGTCGCGGCACTCCGGAACGCTCTACCCGCTCCGCATGGGCGACGACTCGCTCTCCCCCTTCGGGCAGATGTTCGTCGCGCACTCGATTCTGCGCTGCGACTTCCTGGGACTGCGCTGGGAGCCGGCTCCCCTGCCCGAACCCGGGCCGGACGCGCCGGACTCCGCGGAGGGCGGAAGCTAGAGGCGGGGAAGCAGCACCGTCTCGCCGGGCCGCAGGTTCTTCAGATCGACGCCGGGGTTCATCAGCTTCAGCTGGTACTCCACCACGCCCAGGGGAAGCCCCTTGGCCTCCGGGCCGTACTGGCGCACGAGCAGCTGTTCGAGCCGTTCGCCCGCGAGGGGTTCCGCGGTGCGGCCCTTGCGCGGGTCGGCGGCCATGCGGTCGAGCGCGGCCATGAACTCCTCGGCGAAGCGGGGACGGGGCGCGGCGGACTTCGCGGGCCGCGCGTCCGCGGGAGCGGCGGCGGGCTTCCGGACCGGGGCCTTCGCCTCGGCGAGTTCCTGCGCGGTCATGCCCTGGATGCCGGCGTGGCCCATGCCCGGAGGCGGGGCGACGGGCTTGCGCGGGTCGATCGTGATGGCCACGTCGGCCTTGCGGGCTTCGTCGGTCAGCACTTCGGCGGCGAGCATGGCGTCGATTCCGGCGACGTAGGCGGAGTCGGGCCATTCGTAGAGGGGCACCTCGTCTCCCGTCTTCAGGTCGGTCCGGTACTGGTCGTAGCGGACGTCCGTGCACCCCGAGGCGAGGAGCGCGCAGACCGCGGCGGAGGCCCAAACGGCGGTTTTGGCGCCGATTTCGGGTTTTCGCGCGGGGAAATGAGGGAAACGCCTGCTCACAACTTCAAAAATAGCAGAATTTTTCCTACATTTGTCCGCGTTGAACGGGCTCAGCCCAAAACGCCTTTAACAGGATCTGCCATGAAGGAAGGAATCCACCCCTCGTACAACCCGGTCATCTTCGTGGACGTCTCCACCGGTGCCGAATTCAAGACCCGCTCGACCGCCAAGAGCAAGGAAACCCGCGAAATCGACGGCGTGACCTACTACGTGGTGCAGATGGAAGTGACCGCCGACAGCCATCCCTTCTGGACCGGCAAGATGCGCCGCCTCGACACCGCCGGCCGCATCGAACGCTTCGAAAAGAAGTTCAACGGCGCCGTCGACACCGGCAAGCGCAAGACCCGCAAGACGGTCCAGCGCAAGCGCCCCGAAGAATAAGCCCTTCGGCTCAAGCAACGGAAAAGGCGATGCGAGCGCATCGCCTTCTTTCGTGTTCCCGCGCGGGAGCGGCTACTCCCGGAAGAAGAGCATGTTGACCGCCCCGAAGACGGCCTTCATGTTGGCCACGAGCGTGTCGTTGTGGACGCCGCGCCCGGTCACGGTCTTCTCGCCGTTGCGGAAGACGATCTCGGAGAGCGCGCGGCCGTTCCAGAGCGTGTCGCCTTCGCCCACGACTCCCTGCTTGTAGCTGACCAGCTCCACGTCGAAGCCCTCCTCCTTCATCAGGCGGGTGCAGGCCTCGATCGGGCCCTCGGCCGAGATGGAGCGCTCGCGCTTTTCGTCGCCCACCTTGTAGGTGAAGACGAAGCGCTGCTCGTCGCGCAGCCCGTTGACGCTGATGAAGCAGAGGCGCGTGGTGTAGTTGACGAACCGGTCCTTGAAGACCTCGAGCACGCGCGCGGCGTCGAGCTCGCCTTCGCGCTCGGAGATCGCCTTGAGGACGGGCTGCAGCTCCGAGGCCTCGGAGAGCGAGATCGGGTAGCCGCAGCTGTTCACGATTTCGGCGACGGCGGCGCGGCCGCTCTGGCTGGTGAAGCCGAGCACGTCGTTGTCGTCGCGGCCGATGAGCGCGAAGTCGATGGGCCGGTAGGCTCCCTTCTTCATGTTCTTGGTCTTGCTCGCGCCGTCCTGGTGGATGCCGCTGCGGTGGACCACGGCCTCGGCGCCGATGAGCGGGGCCTTGGCGTAGATTGGCACGCCGGAGAGCTCCGAGATCATCAGCGCGGTCTCGTAGATCTCGCCGAGGTTCAGCCCGGTCTCCACGCCGCAGTTGTGGAGAGCCACCGCCACCTCGTAGAAGTTGGTGTTGCCCGCGCGTTCGCCCAGGCCGTTGAGCGCCACCTCCATCTGCGTGGCGCCGGCGAAGAACGACTCCACCGTCGTGGCCGTGGCCATGCCGAGGTCGTTGTGGGTGTGGACCGCGATGGAGGCCCGGTCGCCCACCGCCTCGACCACCTTCGAGACCATGTCCACGAACAGGCGCGGACGGTACCGCTCCACGGTGTTGGGGAGGTTGATCGTGTCGGCGCCCGCGTCGATCACGTCGCGGAAGACGTCGATCACGAAGTCGAGGTTGTCCATGCAGTCGCCGAAGTGCTCGGCGGAGAACTCCACGCTCCCCTGCGGGCCGAGCATCTCCTTGGCCAGCTTCACGGCGTGGACCGCCTTGGCGCGGACCTCCTCGGGGGTCTTGCGCAGGACGTTCTCCATCGTGAAGGGGCTGAGGGCGATGAAGGTGTGCACGCGGGGACGGGGCGCCTCGCGCACCGAGCGGGCGGCCTCCTCGATGTCGTGGTCCACGGCCCGGGCCAGCGAGCTGACCACGGTCTCGGGCGACTCGGCGGCGGCGATCTGCGCCAGGTGGCGGCAGGCCTTGAAGTCCATCTGCGAGGCGCCGGCGAAGCCGACCTCGACGCCCTGGACGCCGAGCTTCAGAAGCTGGCGGAAGACGATCTCCTTCTGTTCGAGGTTCCAGGGCTTGCGCAGCGCTTGGTTGCCGTCGCGCAGCGTGACGTCGTAGAAGAAGGGCTTCCGAACCCCGGTCTTCGCATCTTTCGCGTTCATTTCCAGCTCCTTTCGGCCGAACCGAAATCTAAAAAAGGCGCATAAACGAAAAACCCGCCTGGGGAGGCGGGTTCCGAAGTCTGCGACAAGTCAGTCAGCGCAACCCGCCATCGAGTTCCGTAAGAAGGCCCAGAAGCAGCAGAGCGCCGGTCTTGACTTGCATGTCCAAAAGCATAGCAAAAAAATCCCCCGCCGGAGCGGGGGATTCGAAATTATGGAGCCGGAGGCTAGTTGCAGATTTCGCCCTTAATCCAAACCGTACCACCGTAGTTGACCGTTTCGGGCGGCGCGACCGAGTTGCAGTACGATCCATAGGGATGGAGCGCGCAGGTGTAGGAATATCCGTCGGTGCCGCGGAAAGGCGATCCCACGCAATCATACCCCCCCGTCCCGGCGTTGTAAGTGCACTTGTTCGCAGTCCAAGTGCTGCAGTTGACGCCACCGGAACCGCCACTGGCGCTGGACGCTTCTTCCTCGGACGAAGCACCGCCACCGCAGGTGCCAACAGCATCCCACATCGCATAGGTTTCGCCGTATCCGTACGTAGCTGCCGTCGGTGCATAGTCGTAACAGAACACCGAAGCATCGCCAATGCCATATTGGTCACCTGTCTTGCAACGATACGCTGTGCCACCAGGAGTGCCCACCACTGGGCCAGGCTTCGCATACTGCCCGGTCCAGATGTCGTAATTGTAGCCCCGAGCCCAAGCAATACAGACGATGCCAGGATCGCTGGAGCTGCTGCTCGACGAACTGCTGGAGCTGCTCGAAGAGGAGCTGCTGCTCGACGAACTGGAACGGTTGAGGACCGTCAGCGGATACGCTCTCGCGTAGAACGAGTTGTCCACCTTCACCCAGACGCTGTATTTGGTTCCCGCGGCCCAAAGGTCGGGCACGGTGAAGCTGACCGACACGTTTGTCCCGGTGTCCTGGCTGGTGAGGACGGTCTGCGGCGCATGGTTGTCGCACCTGTTGGCGTCGCAGAAGACGATGTCCGGCCTGCTCGGCAGATTGTTCGCGTCGTAGGTCACCGTGCAGAGGTCGCCCTTGGTGAACGTGGAGTTGTTCGCCGGCGCGTACATGCGAATCGTCGAAATCGTGTCGTACAGCGTGACGTTGGAGAGAATCGGACCGATGGTGACGGCCGTGTCGGTCGTGTGGTTCGGATCGCTCCAAGCCTTGTGCTTCTTCGCATGGCGCGTAGAGGTCGTCGGATAGTCGACGAAGACGGAGGCACTGAAGTCGTCGCCGGCCACTACGGTGTTCGACGTTCCCGGACTGACGACGAACTTCGCGTCGCCGGAAGGAACCGTGACGATGTTGACCGTGTAGCTCTTCTTCGAGATGACCGCCTTGACGCTGTGGTCGACGTTCATGGTGACGTTGGTCGAGCTTCCGGTGCCGGAGGAGGCGTCGGATCCGTCCTTGTACCAGCTGACGTTCAGGTGCCCGAGCCAGTCTTCGTAGGTTCCGGGAACGGTTCCGCAGGAGAGCGTCGCGGTGACCGTCGGGCTCGCGCCGCCCAGGGAGCGGATGTAGCCGTCGTAGCCGACGTCGGGAACCGGGGAGAGGTCGATGTCGCAGCCCACATCGATCGGGCCGTCGCCGAGCATAGGCGCGGCGGTGTCGATCGGCAGCACCTCGAGATGGGTGGTGTCCGCCTCGCGCCCGGTCGCCACGTAGGTGTAGTGCGCGACGTCGGTCCAGCGGTTGTCGATCTCCGCGGAGATCCGCACATAGACCGTCACGGCCGAGTCGGGCAGGCCGGACGCCGTCCAGGTCTTGGCTCCGGGACCGGCGATCGTGCCGTCTCCGAGGTCGTCGCCGTCGTACGTGGTGCCGACTTCGAGGTAGTAGTTCTGGACGTACTCGGCCAGGCCGTGCGTGAAGGAGAAGGTCACGGTGGTGGCGTTGAACTTGCTCCCGTTCGACGGCGAGGTGATGTAGGGCGGCGCGAGGTAGCACTCGCTCCGGATTTCGGTCCACGCGGGCGTGGAACCACCGCAAGCGCCATCGTCCACCCAACCACCGTCCGTGCCCGGAGGCAGACTGCCCATCCACCACTGTGTATGCCAATTATGACCGGCATACGAGCAATAATAGCCTCCCATATGGCCAGTTTCGCAAACCTCGGCAAGGCATGGATCGCCGGCGGGACCGCCACCGGACGTGCCGGGCGTGTGGCCGACGTTGCCGGCGACGCCGGAGACGTAGTCCTTGCCGCGATAGGAGACGGTGTCGCCGATGGCGTAGGTCGTTTCGGTGCTCCAGTCGGGATAGGAGCAAGGTTCGTAGGGGATGATCGGTTCGCTGCTCGAGCTGCTGCTCGAGGAGGAGCTGGAGATCTCTTCGCTGGAACTGGATTCCTCGCTAGACGCGGGCGTGGAGGAATAGACCGAGTCCATCGAGCTGCTGCTCGGAATGGTGATTTCCCAGTCGCCGATGCCGGCGCCGACGGAGACCACGAGCTTGCGCGTGGCGCTGTCGACGACTCCGTCGAGCGTGCAGGTCAGCTTGCGTCTGGCGACGAAGAGCGTGTCCGCGTCGCCTTCGAACGAGGCGGTGTTGCCCTCGTAGTCGAGCATGGTCCATTCGCCGGGGGCGCAGTTGGGGTGCTGCGCGCGGCCGCGCCAGCTCCAGACCGGCTTCACCTGCAACGTGTCGAGCGCATCCTCGAAGTTGTCGTACCTGCCCTTCGGCAGCAGCAGCGACGAGCGCGTGAAGCCGAAGTAGGGATGCCCGCCCTCCATTCCCGCCGTGCCATCGGACGCGACCAGTTCGGGTGCCGCCTGCTCGTCGGAGTAGCCGCCCATGTAGTCCACGCGCAGCAGCGGCGACGTGGCGCGCAGCAGCGTGTCGAGAATCCAGCGCGTGGTGTCGCGTTCCGTGGTCTCGTAGTCAATCGGCGTGCCGGAACGGTCCACGATGAAGCCGGGGATCGACTGGAACGAGGCCATCACCGAGCCGTCGAACGAGAAGTGCGAAGGAGGGACGTTTGCCGTGCTGGATGCCATCTTGAACCGGCAACCGCTCGCCGTCGGCGTTCCGCCTTCGGTTTCCTGGGCGAAATAGACCGCTCCGCGGAAATCGATCGGAGGCACGAGACCATAGCCCTCGTTCCCGCAGGATTCCGTTTCGAAATAGAGGAAGCAATTGCACAAAAGCGAGCCCGTCTGATTGCTGTCGATGCCGACGGAACCCGAAGAATTCCCGCGGAACCAGAAGCCGACGCGCGCAGTCGACGTCGTCGGAGGGACCCGGGCGGTGTTGTCCCAGAGCTGATTGTTGTTGTTGAACACGAACACGACGTTGCCGGAGAACGCCTGGTGGCTCAATGTGAACGTCGGCGTCCGGTTCTGGATGGCCAGGAACACGAACCCGCCCAGGCGTTTGTCGTTCGGCGCGGCTTCATTCGCCCATTTGTTGACCAGCGCCACGTTGATGCCGGCGTCGCTTTCGATGGGAACGCCGTCGACGATGGCCTGCGTCGCGGGAACGACATAGTCCTCCACCGCGGCGTAGGAGAGGTTGAACGCCTGTTCCTTCTTCTTGTTCACGAGACTCACGCTGGCCAGGTTGCCGACGAACGCGGCTGAGTCGGCCACCGCGCCTTCGCCGTAATAGATGTTCCCGGCGACCGTCGTGTTGCACATGGGGTTGTCCGTCGTGATGCCTTCGGGACCGGAGATGCCGCGGAACCAGAGGTCGCCGCCCACGATAAAGCGGCCCATGGCCCCTGGGTTGCACCAGGCGCTCCACATGCGGTTGCCGATGGCGCCGTTGATGACGACGTTTCCGTCGACCTTGATCGTGCCGCCGGTGCTCCAGGCCATGTTCGGGGGATGATAGAAGACGGCGTTCCCCTTGACGTGCAACGTCGCCGAACCGACCATCAGGCCGTGGAACTCCGCGTTGCCGTCGATGACCATGCTGTCGTTGGTGTTGAACGCCAGCGTGTCGCCGAAATAGGCGTTCTTCTTCACGACGATTCCGCCGTTAATCCAGTTGTTCTGGGTCGTCGGTTTCCCGCTGACCACAAGGTCGCCGTTGACCTCCAGGTACGAATGGGCGACGACGGGGTTGAGCTGCAGACCGTTTTCCGAATAGAAGGAGCCGTCGATGATGACGGGCCCCTGGATGTCGTTGAGGTAGCCGCCGCCGAGATAGACGGCGTCCTCGGGGCCGATGACGCCGTAGTTGGGCGTGACGACCGAGTCCACGAACTCGACCTTGGGGATCTCGAGCACGAGGCCGCGCACGCGGTAGACGCCCGTGATCACGCGGCGGGCGCCGCCCTGGCCCTCGCCCACGGCCTGGAGCGTGAACTCCATCGTCTCGCCGTAGGTCCCTTGGGGCTTGGGGTTGAAGCTGGTGAGGAAGACCTCGTAGTTCTGCCCGTAGCTCGTGCTGAAGGTTTTGAGCGGCACGCGGATCACGGGCTTCTTCACGCCCTTGTTCCGGAGACCAATCCAGCTTTCGAAGAGCGCGACCGCCTCGTAGGAGTTGTTCGCGACCCAGGAGCGCCCGGCGGCCAGGCCGGACTGCGCGGCCACCTGCGCGGTCTGCGCGTGGAGCCCGGACCCGGAGGCGCGGGTGAGCGCGTCGACCGCCCGCATCACGCCAAGGGCGACGAGCGTGGCGACGATCATCATCGAAAGGGAGACCGCCAGCGAGAAGCCTCGCTGCGCCCGCGCCCTTCCGTTCTTCAGGATGTTCCCTGCGTTTGCCATGTTCGAACCTCCCTAGCGGACGGGCCCGTTGTCGGGAATGCGGACGATCTTGTGGAAGTCCTGCTTCACGTATTCCTCGCCGCCCTTTCTCCAGAGGTCGGGGCGGCGGACGCCGATGGTCACGTCGAGCGAGCGCGAGCGCTTCTTCTCGCCCACGGTGGGCGCGGCGTCCTGGTCGTAGGTCGCGCCCGCGATTTTGCGGATGACGATCCGGTCGATCGACATCGTCGGCATCTGCCCGATGTTGACCACGACGGAGCTGTCGCTTTCCCACAGGTTGCTGTGGAGCGCCCAATAGAGCCGGAGCCTGGCGGAGCTCCCGCCGACGGTCTCGGTCGGCGAGAAGTCGAAGGAGTAGTGGCGCACGTTGCCGTTGGAGTCGGCCGGGAAGAGGTAGAGCGTGTCCACCCCGCCGACGAGCGTCCCGGAGGCGCCCTTGGCCAGGAGCAGCGCGAGCGTGTCGGGTTGGTACTCGTCCGCGGACTGCGCGATTCCGGGCGCCACGCGGTTCATGTACATCGTCATGCGCGTGTTGACCGACATGTCGAAGTCGATCCGGTACTTGTGCCCGCGCACAAGCTGCTTGGAGGTGTTGAGGGAGTGGGAGCCCGAGGCGGAGTCCTGGAAGACGTAGTATTCGCCGTGGTGGCGCGTCGCCTCGGAGAACTGGAACTGCGCGTGGCTCTCGCTGACCGAGGGAATCACGAGCTGCGCGGGCTCGTCTCCGGTGGAGAGCTCCCATTCGGGATTGCGCGCGTTGAGGAGCGTGTCGCCCGTGCTGTCGGCGAGATAGACGCCGGCGGTGACGTCGAACTTGTAGACGTTCTCGGCCACGACGATCGCGGAGTCCACCGTCCTGGCGACGCGCGCCTTGTGCGCGGAGTCGTCCTCGAAGCCCCAGCGCCAGGTCCGGCGGACGAGCTTGTGCGAGCCGGCGTCGATCGCGTAGACCACGGAGTCGAGCCACCTGGCCCGTCCCGCGGTGTCGTAGACGAGGCTTTTGAACTTCAGGACGTCGGTCGAGTCGTTGTCCACGATGTCGAAGCTGGACGAATCCTTGAACTCGGAGCTCACGGCGCTGACGTGCGCGGTGTCCCAGTAGACGTCGCGGCGGACCTGCGCGGTCCTCCACGAGGCGCTGTCGCTTTCGTCGTTGTCCCAGCCGTCGTAGTGGATCGAGGAGTCGCGGAGGAAGGTCTTCGCCCCGATGCGCCCGATGTCGTCGTCGAGGAAGAAGAGGACGTCCTGCATGTCGGCGTTGATCTCGGCGCGCTTGCGCGTGTCGGCGTTGCTGACCGAGGCCATGGACCACATGTGCGCGGCCAGCGTGACCGCGATGCTCGCGACCACCATGTAGATCGCCAGTTCGACGAGCGTGAAGCCCCTCTGGCCGTTCAGGTTCTTCATTCGATCACCCCCTCGACGTGGATGGTGTGGGGGGCCTTGCGGATCTCCCAGCCGACCTCGACCTGCACATGCCTGGTCGCGACCCTGCCGGAGACGGCGGTCTCGCGCGAGACCACCTTGTAGGCGCAGACGAACTGCACATGGTCCCCGGGGGCGGAGCAGGGCAGGCAGTTCATGCCGGCGCTGAAACGCACGTGCTCGAGCGGGGCGCCGGAGCAGGTCTGGTTCTCAGGAGTGCAGTCCACGCCGCTGGTTCCCAGGGCGCGAAGCGAGTCGATCACGCGGCTCGCCTTGTAGTTCGCCTGGTTGCGGGCCTCGTCGTTGGAGAGCGCCACGCGGCTGTCCACGATGGCGCGCGAGACCGCCGTGGCCATCAGCCCGACGATGACGATCGAGACCATCGCCTCGACCAGCGAAAAGCCCCGGGAGCGCCGGGGAGTCAACGTTCCACCCATATCCCGTGCTCCTTCGTGTAGGCCTTCAGCCTGTTGTCTCCCTCTTTCTTGAGGACCCAGCCGCCGTAGTTCCCGTCGTTGTCGTCGCGGAAGCGGATGAAGACGCCGCCGGGGCCGACGGTGTTGCCGAACGAGCCGGGGTCGGCGCGGAAGAGCGCGCACTGCTTGCCGGCCACGGTCCAGGTCTCTTCGACGGTGGCTTTGTTGCCGTCGTAGACGGCGAACGCGGGAAGGCCGACGTTGCCGAGGGCCGGGCCGGCGGCGCGGATCAGGACCGCGTCGTCTTCGAAGTCGAAGGTCCCGTTGGTCTCGCCCGTGCAGTTTTCCGAGACGTAGCGCGTGGCGCCGGTGCGGGTGAAGAGGACCGAATGGTGGCGGCGCGTCTTCTTGACTTCGATGGAAGTGCCCTGGAGGAAGGCGGAGAGCCCGTCGACGGCGGCGCGCATGTGGCTCTGCCGGATCGTCTCGACGAACGAGGGAACGGCGATGCCCGTGATGACCCCCATGATGACGGTCACGATCAACACTTCGAGCAGCGTGAAACCGGCGGCTCGCGATCGTCTGGACGGAGTGCGTTTTTCGTTCATGCTGGACCTCTAACTATAATGTAGCCCTTTTTCGGGCCGAGCGGCATATTTTTTTCGTATCCAGAGAAAAAAGTCGTCCTCATATTGAACACACGCAATTTCCGCAAAATTCGCATTTCAGCACAAAATCGCCCTTCTCCGTATTCAAATTCTCTTTTTTATTGCACGGACTGCCTCGGAATTGTATACATTTTGAGCATGGCCCGCATCACGGACTACCTCGACGCCCGCAAGTGGCTCGCCGACGAGTGCCGGCATCGGCAGGAGACCCGGCCGGGTTTCAGCGTGCGCGCGCTGCTCAAGAAGTCGGGCATCGCCTCCCCCTCCTACCTCAAGCAGGTGATCGACGGCAAGCGCAACCTCACCGCCGAGACGACGGAGCGGCTGATCGCCGGGTTCGGGCTGACGAAGGGCGACGCGGAGTTCTTCCGCGAGCTGGTCGGCTTCACCCAGGCGAAGAGCGCGGAGACGAAGAAGCGCCATTACGAGCGGATGCTCGCGCTGGCGGAGGGTTCGCAGGCCCGTCTTCTGGGCGAGGGCGAATACAGGTTCTACGAAAAGCCCCACCTGCCGGCGCTGCGCGAAGCGCTCTGCGCGCGGAACTGGAACGGCGACTGGAAGGCGGTCGCGAAATCGCTCGTCCCGCCGATCTCCGTCGCGGAGGCGAAGGCGGGCGCGAAGCTGCTCGAACGGCTCGGGCTGGCGAGACGCGACGGGGAAAACTGGGTTCTGGCCGAACGCAACCTCACCACGGGGCACGAGGTCGATTCGCTCGCGGTGCGCGGGCACAACAGGCGGATGATGGAGCTCGGGGCGCGCGCCCTCGACGAGCTTCCGCGCGACAGAAGGCACGTCTCCGGCGTGACCCTCGGGGTGAGCGCCGAGACGAAGAAGCTGATCGAGCTGGAGATCGAGGCGTTCGAAGACCGCCTGATGGAACTGGCCGCCCGCGACGCGGGCAAGCGCCCGGACGAGGTCTGCCAGTTCCTCTGCGCGCTCTTCCCGCTGGCGGAACTTCCCGCCGCGGAAAAGGAAGGAGACGGACGATGAGCTCTCGCGGGAATCGCCTTCCGGAAGGGACGAAGGCGGGGATCTCCCCCTCCGCGCTCGCGCTCTGCGCCGGGTGCGCGGGGCTCCTGATCGGATTCGCCGCCGGGTTCGCCGGCGGCCAGCTCTCGGCGGCCTCCGCCGCCGAGCCCGCGCCCGGGCCCGCGTCCGCGGCCGACTCCCCTTCCGGTTCCGAACAGGTCGCCGGCGGATCCCTGACGGGAAACGCCGTCGAACCCCTCCAGGTCGCGGCCCCTTCGGCCGCGGACTCTTCCGGCGCGCAGCCGACCTCCTCAGCGCCACGGGAAACGCCCTCCTCGCATCCAGGCGGTTCCGTCGGTCCGCTGCGCGCCGTTTCTTCCTCCGCGACCCTGGTCGCGCATCCCAGGGAGCCCGGGAATCCGGGCGACTCCGCGGACGCGGCGCAGGGCGGCTCCCCCGCGGGAGAGTAGGTATCTTTGGGGAGATGAGACTCCCCGCCCGCACACGCCCGAAGAACGCGCGCCGCGCCGCGGCCGGTCTCGTTCCCGCGCTTCTCTGCGCCGCGCTCCTCTCCTGCTCGAACGGGGAGAGCGCCTCCTACGACCCGGACAGGACCATCGCGATGGAGCTGCGGCTCCTGGTCACGGACTACTCGCTCGCCGACACGCTCGAGCCCGCGGATCCGGCGGTGCGTTCGGAATACGCCGTCGCGGTTCCCTGCACGCTGCGGTTCGTGCCCGAGCTCTCCTCGCAGCTGGACGAGGTGCGCCGCGTCTGGGCCGCCGAGGAGCTGGTGGAGCGGTTCGACGGCCACTACGAATGGTGGCTGCACGACACGATCCGCAACTACGGCTTCTCGCCCGCGGTCCCGATCCTCGATCCGGCGACGATCCGCGCCAGGTTCTTCTTCGTGGACGCGAAGGGCGACACGCTCGTCGACTCCCTTCGCGTCGTCGCGCGCCGCGGCGGGAACGGCGGCGAATGAAGAACGCCCTCGCCGCGCTCCTCCTGGTCTTCGCCTCGCTCGCCTTCGCGGACGAGCGGTTCGACCTCCGTTCGGAAAGCCTCGCGGACGACGCCGCGAAGAACATGGACGGGCTCGTCTCCTGGCGCGTGGAGGGGCTGGGCGCCCGCGAGGAGCTGCGCCGCCCCGGGAGCCTCTTCGGGACCGTCGGCCTGAGCCGCCCCTTCGGCGCGGGCTTCGACGTCCGGCAGAACCCGCACGTCCTCGGGGGCCTCGCCCCGCAGGTCCGCCCGGAGGACCGGCCCGCGTTCCTCGACCTCTACGGGAACAACGGCCAGCTCGTCGGCGAGCTTCCCGTCCTGGAGCCCGACTCCCCCTCCACCACGCTGCGCTGGGGCCGCTACGGCTTCTCGGGCAACTCGCTCGAGCTCGACTTCTCGCGGATGCTCACCGACTCGGTCACGCTCGGGCTGAACGTCCTCTCGATCTCCTCCGACTCCGCGCTCGCGTGGGAGTACCAGGCCGCGACGCACCAGCTCTTCCTCTCCGCGTTCGGGCGCGACTCCTCGCAGATCCCCTTCACCGGGCGCGCCCTCAAGGTCAGCACGTGGGAGTTCGCGCCCTGGGCGCAGGTCCGGCACGGGCGGTTCCGGCTGACGCTGCACGCGCTCTTCTCCGACAACTCCTCCGACGAGGCGCCCGCCGTCCTCCCGAAGCCCGACAAGAACCTCCCGTACACCGTGCTCTCCTGGAAGCGCAAGACGTTCGAGGTCTCGCGCCAGTCCACGACCTTCGGGGCGCGGGCCGACTTCCCGCTCGGGACGCCGTTCGCGGGATCCGTCTCCGTGCGGAGGACGACGCGGACCGTGGACGAGGACGACCTCGTCCCCTACGTCTGGGTGAACGACCCCGTGGCCGTGGAGCTGAAGAAGACCGAGGACGAGACCCGGCGCGCGGACGAGCTGCTCGGGGGCACCGTGCGGATCGGGGACGCGGACCCGGCGCACACGGAGCCCCTCCCCTGGCCGGCGCTCCGGCTGGACTGGGAGTTCCGCGACATGGACGAATACCAGGCGCTGCCCGGGCGCGCTTCGCTTCCGGTCCTGAGCGAGGACCGCGAGCTGGGCGCCGTGGAGTGGACTCCGGCCCTCGGCCCGTTCAAGATGACCGCGCAGTGGGGCTGGTCCCGGATCTCCGACCCCGAGGACGAACGGCGCTGGAGCCCCGCCTCCTCCGCGGACCTCTCGTGGTCCTCGCACGGGTTCACCCTCCGCGCCCTCGGATTCTGGCGCGACGTCGAGCCGACGCTCGAACAGCGCTACGTCTTCTCCACCGGGCGCGTGTTCTTCCCGAACCGCGACCTGGGCGCGGAGAACCGCCGCGCGCTCCAGGCCGACGCGGCCTGGGAAAGCCGCCATCTCACCCTTGAAACGGGGATCCGCCACGAGCGCGCGACCGACTGGATCGGGAGCTCCGGGCTCGAGGCCCTGGCGACGGGCGCGGACACGACGCTCTCCGACACGCTGGCCTTCGGGATCCGGAACTGGGAGAGCGCGGAGGCGCTGCGCTGGCACGTCGGCGGCGCGGTCCGGCTCGGCAACTGGGAGTTCGCGCTCCGCCGCCACCTCGTCCCGACGCTGGAGATCGAAGGCGACCGCGGCGTCTTCGCGCACCCCTCGCTCCCGCGCCGCCACTGGTCCGGCCACCTCCTGTGGCAGCGCCGCGTGCTGCGCAACAAGGCGCTCGACCTCTCGATGAAGTGGAACTGGCAGTGGATCGGGCCGCGGACGGAATGGGCGCAGGACCCCGACGCGAACCGCGCGGTCCGGACGGAGCTGGGCTCCTGGCTCGCGCTCGACTTCGAGGCGCGGATGCGGATCCGGGACTTCCAGCTCTACTACCGCGTCCGCAACATGAACGACGACAAGTACTTCGTCGAGCCGGGCTACACCCCGACCGGCATCTCGTTCCAGTACGGAATCTGCTGGGCGCTGAAGGGCTAGTCCAGCGGCTCGCCCACGCGGCGCTTCATGCTGCGCACGGTGTTGCGCATCAGCATCGTGATGGTCATCGGGCCCACGCCGCCGGGGACGGGCGTGATGGCGCCGGCCACCTTGGCCGCTTCGTCGAAGTCCACGTCGCCCTTGAGCAGCGCGATCTTCTTGCCGGTCTTTTCGGAGATCTTCTCGCCCACGCGGTTCACGCCCACGTCGATCACGGTCGCGCCGGGCTTGATCCATTCGGGCTTCACCAGCCCGGGGACGCCCGCGGCCACGATCAGCACGTCGGCGCGGCGGCAGTGCTCCGCGATGTCGCGGCTGCCGGTGTGGACCACGGTCACGGTCGCGTTGGCGGCGGCGCCCTTCTGCATCAGCATCACCGCGATCGGCTTGCCGACGATGTTCGAGCGGCCCACCACGACCACTTCGGCGCCGGAGAGCTGGCAGCCGCTGCGGACCAGCAGCTCCTGGATCCCCGCGGGGGTGCAGGGCGGGAAGAGCACCTCCTTGCCGCCGATCATCAGGCGCCCGACGTTCACGGGGTGGAAGCCGTCCACGTCCTTGTCGGGGTCGATGGCGTTGAGGACCGCCTTCTCGTCGATCTGCTTCGGGAGCGGGAGCTGGACCAGGATGCCGTCCACGGCGGGGTCGGCGTTGAGCTCGGCGATCTTGGCCAGCAGCTCGGCCTGGGAGACGTCGGCGGGGAGGTTGCACTGCTCTTCGCGGAAGCCGAGCGACTGCGCGGTGCGGATCTTGCTCGTCACGTAGGAGACCGACGCGGGGTTTTCGCCCACGAGGATGGTCGTCAGCCCGGGGGCGCGGCCGTGCTTCTCCTTCAGGCGTTCGGTTTCGGCCTTCAGTTCCTGGAGAATCTGGTCGCGGACGGCGGTTCCGGAGATGATTTTCGCGGACATGGCGAGCTCCTTGCGAGGTTTTTCCCAAAGGTAGAAAGCGGGGAGGGGCCGCTCCCCCTCGGCTTGTTATCTTTTCCGCCGGACATTCCCGCAACGGGAAGACAAAGGAGATTCCATGAAGAAGTTCGCCCCCCTCGCCCTGCTCGCCTCCGCGGCCCTCGTCGCCTGCGCCGGAAGCGGCAAGTTCCAGGCCTTCGAAGGCTCGCTGCCTCCCGAACAGGTCACCACGCTGACCGTCCAGGCCCCCGTCTCGGGCACCGTGGCCGTCGCCGCCGTGAACGACAAGGCCGCCAACGCCTCCGAAGTCCTGCTCAAGAGCGGCGAAGAGTCCCAGGTCACGCTCGTCTACACGGGCGAAAGCGGCACGCTCTCCAAGACCCTCGCCTTCAAGGGCCCCGAAGGCGCCTCCTGCGTCGCCTCGGCCACCACCGAAGAGCGCAACTACAAGGCCGGCTCCGCCGAGCTGAAGACCTTCGTCGCCTTCTGGATCGAATGCGGCGGCCAGGTCGCGGCCGGTTCCGACAACCCCGACGACATGGAGATGGTCCACTAGACCGTTCCGGTTTCCCTCGAACGCAAAGCCCTCCCGCCGGGAGGGCTTTTGCTGTCGCGTTTTGGAGCACGAAGACGCCCGCAGTCCCGTTTTGAAACACGGAAATCTGGCACGCTTCTCGCTTAATATGGGGCGGAAAACCGCGCCGCGGACTCCCCTTCCGGAACCCCGCGGCCCGAAGTCCTAGCACAAGGAGACAAGATGTCCGAAAACGCCGGCGAAAAGATGTCCTTCCAGACGGAGGTTTCCCAGCTCCTCCACCTGATGATCCACTCCCTCTACTCGCACAAGGAGATCTTC
>JAGCEZ010000049.1 GCA_017650365.1 Fibrobacterales bacterium
CCGAAGCGGCCCGCCGGCGCGCGGCCGCGAACACCTTCCGGGAAACCACGGTCGTCCCCTATGAACGGCTCCGGCGCGACTGATCCCCGGAACGCCGCCGCGCGTCCCCTCTTCGTCATGGACGAAAAGGAGTTCCTCGCCCGCGCGATCTTCCTCTTCATCGCCTTTTCGCTGACGCGCGACTTCCTCCTCGGCCGGCTGCTCCACGTCGACGTCCCGGGGCTCAACACGATGCTGCTCGCGGGATTCGCCCTCATGGCGATCATGGTCGAGCGGGCCCGCCCGGTCTGGGACAGGACGCATCTGCTGCTGCTGCTCTCCGTGGTCGCGTTCGCCTGCGTGAACACCGTCGCCGTGGACGGGGAGTCCAAGCGCCTCGTGGGCGGCCTTTTCCGCACGATCCAGCCGGCGCTCGCCACGGCGCTGTTCCTGTTCATCGACCTCCCGCGCGAAAAGATCCTGAAGATCCTGAAGTGGCTGAACCTGCTGATCCTCTTCTGCACGCTCTGCGCCTTCCTCGAGGCGTTCATGCGCGTCTCCTACCGCCCCGTGTCGCTCTATCTGCTGGACACCTGGTCGCTCTACGCCTACCCCACCTACCAGTCCGCCTGGCTCAGCATGAACGTCGGGAACGCGCTCTTCCTCTTCCGGTCCACGGGGAGGAAGCGGTACCTCCTCTCCGCCTTCGTCTGCCTGGTCGCCGTGGTGCTCGTCGGGCGCCGCAAGAGCTTCGTCTCCGCCTGCATGATCTTCTGCATGTTCCTGCTGCTGGACGGCACTTGGAAGGCGCGGATCGCGAAGATCGCCGCGGGAGCCGGCGCCATGACCGTCGCGCTGTTCACGGTCGGCAGGAAGTTCCTCTCCCGGTTCCTGGCCGTCAAGGCCTACGTCGCCTCCGACGCGGTCGAGACGCAGGCGCGCACCGCGCTCCATCTCCGGTGCATCGACGTGGCGCGCGACTACTTCCCCTGGGGATCCGGCCTGGGGACCTTCGCCAGCCAGCCGGCCTACGACCACTATTCGCCGCTCTACTACGTCTACGGGCTGGACAAGGTCCGGGGGCTGGAGCCCTACGCGGGGAAGGGCGGGAACAACAACTTCCTGCTGGACACCTGGTGGCCCCACATCGTGGCCGAATTCGGCGTGTTCGGAACACTGCTATTTTTGACGTTGTGGCTCTATCCTCTGCTCGGCGCGCTTCGGCTGCCCCCCGGCAAGGTGAAGAAGGACACGCTCTTCTTCATCCTCGCCGCGTGGTGCGTCATCCTGCTCGAGAGCACCGGGGCGACCTATCCGGAACAGCTTCAATTCATTCTGGTCTACTGCGGGCTGAGCGCGCTTCTGCTGCGCCGCGCCCGTGAGGAGGCGATGCGATGAGCGAAAACGTCGATCTTCTGAAAACAGCGAGAAGCTTCCTCCGCCACAGGCGGATCGTCGCCGGCGCCGCCGTCTTCGGCGGGGTGGTCGGCGTCGTGGTGGCGCTGCTCATGCCGCCGCGGTACGAGTCGACGTCGAAATGGATCCCGTCGAACAAGGACCAGGCGGCGTCGCAGTTCGCCGGGCTTTCCGCCATGTTCGGGCTGTCGCTGAACATGGCCTCGTCCCCGCTCGACAACATCCCGCAGCTGCTCTCCTCGCCGCTCTTCCTCGACACGCTGACGAAGATCAAGTGGCGCACCGTCGACACGAACGTCGCGCGCACCCTCGACGAGATCTATCCGCTCGACGTCGAGACGTACCCGGAGAAGGCGCCCCACTTCACCGAGGAGATGGTCAAGGCCGAGGCGCTGCGCGAACTGGTCCTCGAAATGGTCTCCTACGAGAACTACGGCAACGTCAAGGCGATCACCGTGGCGGCGCGCGACCCCTACCTGGCGCACGACATCAACGAGTTCCTGCTCGGGTATCTCGACTCCTACATCAACGGAGACCGGAAGACCAGCGGAAAGCACCAGCTCGAGTTCATCGAGGGGCGGCTGGCGGAATACGACCGCGAGCTCAAGCGGTCCGAGAACGCGCTTTTCCGGTTCATGAAGCAGAACCGGGTCCAGAGCGTGGACCCCGAGGTGCAGCTGGAGCAGAAGCGGCTGGAGCGCGATCTGCGCATCAACGAGACGATCGTCGCCGACCTGCGCAAGCAGCTGGAGAGCGCGCGGATCGACGTCGAGCGCGAGATCGAGGTCATCGAGGTGTTCCAGGCGCCCGACCTGCCCATGTGGCCCGTCAGGCCGAAGAAGAAGCTGATCGCCCTCCTCGGCGTCGTCGGAGGGGCCTGCCTCGGCATGCTGGCCAGCTTCCTCCTCTGCTGGTGGAGGGAGCACGGCGCGGAGTTCCGCGCCCGGCTGAAGGAGGACTGACCCCCGCCCGACGGGCCGCCCCATGACGCAGCCGACGGAACCGAACATCTCCGACCTGAAGCGGAAGAGCGTCACGGGCGCCTTCTGGACCTTCGGCGCGCAGGGCGGCAAGCTGGCGCTGCAGATGCTCTCCGTCGTCGTGATGGCGCGCCTGCTGTCGCCCGAGGACTACGGCGTGTTCGGGATGGCGGCGGTCTTCACGCAGATGGTCTTCGTCGTCAAGGACCTGGGGCTTTCGCAGGCGGCGGTGCAGAAGAAGAACCTCCTCCCCGAGGAATCCAGCGCCCTCTTCTGGATCAACGTCCTCTTCGTCCTCGTCCTCTCGGCGGTCTGCTGCCTTCTCGCCCCGGCCGCGGGCGCCTTCTACGGCGACGCGCGGGTCGCGCCCATCGTCGCGGTCTCCTCCCTGGGCTACGTCCTCGTCGGCCTCTCCGCCCAGCACAAGGCGCTTCTGCAGCGGCGGCTGCGCATGAAGGAACTCGCCCTCGTCGAAGTCCTCTCGAAGGCGTTCTCGTTCGCGGCGGGCGTCGTCGCCGCGCTCGGCGGCCTGCGCCACTGGGCGCTCGTCCTGGCGACGATCGCCGACGCCTTCGCCCACACGGTCCTGCTCTGGGCCTTCGGCCGCTGGGCGCCGAAGTTCGTCTCCCTGAGGCACGGCGCGGGCTGCCTGAAGTTCGGCATGGACGTCGCCGCGTTCAGCCTCCTGAACTTCTTCGCGCGCAACCTCGACAAGATCCTGATCGGCAAGTTCCACCCCGTCGCGGCCGTCGGCTTCTACAACAAGGCCTACCAGACGATCTCCTTCCCGCTCGAGCACGTCCGCGGCCCCATCCTGCAGGTCGCCGCGCCCGCGCTCGCCAGGCTCCAGGACGACCCGGAGCGGTTCCGGAACTACTACCGGCGCTTCCTCTCCGTCTTCGCCTTCGCGAGCATGGCGCCGGTCGCCCTGGCGATTCCGCTCTCCGACGAGCTCGTCGTCGCGCTCCTGGGCGACCAGTGGCTTCCGGCTTCGGGAACGGTCGCCCTCCTCGCCGCCAGCGCCGTGATCCAGCCGGTCGCGAGCACGCGCGGGACCGTGCTCGTCGCCGCGGGCCATTCGCGCACCTACTTCTGGTGGGGGCTCGTCAACACGGTCTGCGCCGTCGTCGCCTTCGCGATCGCCGCGCCGATCGGCATCGAGGCCGTGGCGCTGGCCTACGCCGTCGTCAACTACGGGATCCTCTATCCCTCCTGGCGCTTTTTCATGTGCCGCACCCCCGTCGGCTGGAAGGACTTCGTCGCCTCGACCTGGCGCTCCTTCCTGGGCGCGTGCGCGATCGTCGCGTCGGGTTTCCTCTACAAGGCGTTCCTCGCCGCGCCCGGAGCCGGCGCGCTCGCCTCGTTCGTCCTGGGCGCCGTCTTCTGCCTGGCGGTCTGGGCGCTCTACTGGCTCGTCGTGCCGGGCGGGCGGGCGTTCCTTTCGACGTTCCGGTCCGACCTGGGAATCGCGTTCTCCAAGTTCAAGGGGAGGGGAAAATGACGCAGACGTTCGTCCTGAGACAGGCGGGGTTCGCCAACAAGGGCGCCGAGGCGATGCTGCTCGCGGCGCGGAACGCCGTCCTGCGGAACGTCCCCGACGCGCGGATCCTCGTCCAGACGAAGCCCGAGCAGGCGCTGCGCGCCTCGGTCGAGGGACTCGTCCCGCTACTGCCTCAAAACGGATCCGGGAGGGAGTTCTGGCGGAGCCTTTCGGACATCCGCTTCCGCCACGACGACTTCCGCCGCGGCGTCCGCCGCACCCGCCACGAACAGGCGATCCAGATGCGCGCCGCCGGCCCGTGCCACGTGATCGACCTGGCCGGGTTCGCCTACGGCGACGACTGGCCCGAATCGCAGGCGGACACCGCCGTCGGCTGGAAGAACCACGCCCTGGCGAGCGGATGCCGCGCCGTCTTCGCGCCCCAGGCCTGGGGCCCGTTCGCCAAGCCCGCGTGGCGGAACGCGCTTCCGAAGATGCTCGACGGCGCGCTCTTCTACGCCCGCGACGCGCGGTCGCAGGAGCTCCTCCGCGACGCGGCCGGGATCGACGCCCCCCTGCGGCGCGACGTCGCGTTCTCGTTCGACGGCGGCGACAGGGAACTCGGCGCGCGCCTGCTCGGCGAGCTGCCCTGGAAGGACGCCGCGAAGCCGCTCGTCGTCGTCACCCCGAACGTCCGCCTCTACGAACGGAGCGAAGGGAGCGGAAGCGGGAACGCCATGGTCCGCGCCGTCGTCGGGACCGCGCGCAGACTGCGTTCCGAACTGGACTGCCGCGTCCTCCTTCTCGGCAACGAGATGTCGCTCTCCGCGCGGGCCAAGCCCGACGACCGCCACCTCTGCGCGCTCGCGGAGGCCGTCTGCGGCATGCCGGGCGAAGTCGTCGCCATGCGGAAATGGCTCTCGGCGGCGGAGGTGCGGTCGATTCTGATGAACGCGGAGATGGCCGTCTCCGCGCGCTACCACTCCATCCTCCTGGCCGCGACCGCGGGGTGCCCCGTCCTCGCGCTCAGCTGGTCGCACAAGTACGAATACCTGCTCGAGGACGTCGGACTCGGCGGCTGGATCGTACGCGGCGAGAACGGCGAGTGGGACCGGCTCGCGCCCCGTGCGCTGGAACTCTGGGAGGCGCGCCGCGAGACGCGCGGCGTCCTGGACGAAACCGCGCCGCGGCTCCGCAAGGAGGCGACGGAGTTCCTGGACGATCTGACGAGGAGGATGGTCTCTGGCTCCTGACGCCGCGAAAAGCGTTTCGGGGATTCCCGAAGCCCTGCGCTGCACCGGATGCGGCGCGTGCGCGGCCCTCTGCCCGCGCGGCGCGGTCGCGATGGAGGAGAGCGCGGGCGGCTTCCCGGTCCCGCGCGTCGACGACGCGCTCTGCACGCGGTGCGGGCTCTGCCTGCAAAGCTGCCCGGGCGCGAAGGGCGACGACGCGCCGTCCGGCGACCTCTTCCCCGACCGCTGCTTCGTCGGGCACGCGGTCGATCCGGAAGTCCGGAGAAGAAGCGCCTCGGGCGGCGGCGTCACCGCGCTGCTCCTGTCGCTCCTGGATTCCGGCGAGATCACGGGCGCGCTTCTCGCGAAGGATCCGGGAGACGGCTCGCTGCGCCCGAAGGGCTTCGTCGCGCGCACCGCGGAGGAGATCCGCTCGGCCGCGGGCTCGCACTACGTCGCGACTCCGCTCCTAGCCGCGCTCCCGAACCGAATTCCGGAAGGCGAACGCCTCGCGGTCGTCGGGCTTCCGTGCCAGATCCGCGCGCTGGAGAACGCCGCGCGGCGGAACAGAAGCTGGAACGACCGCGTCGTCCTGAAGATCGGGCTTGTCTGCGACCGCTCGCTCAGCGCGCGCGTCGCCGACTACGCGAAGTGGCGCGCCGGCGCGGACGACGCCGTGCGGATCTCCTGGCGGGACAAGGGCGCGCGTCTTCCGGACGGGCGAACGGGCTGGCCGGGCGCGATCCGCGTCGAAACCGCCTCGGGGAAGGAGATCGCGCTGCCGACGCAGGAGCGCATGTGGGTCAAGGACCGCTTCACGGGGCTCCACTGCCGGCTGTGCGAGGACAAGTTCAACTCCCGCGCCGACGTCGTTTTCGGCGATCCCTACGGAGTCTCCGACGCGCCCGAAGGGGAGTCGGCCGTTCTCGTCCGCACGGACCGCGGCGCGGAGGCGCTCGAAAACGCGCGGGCCGCGGGATTCCTCGAACTGCGCCGCGTGGAGAAGGCGGCGCTGGCCGCGAAGCACAAGGCCAAGAGCTCGACGCCGCGCACCGACGCGGAGAAGGCGCTCTTCGAGCTTTCGCGGAAAGTCTCCGAACGGGGCGTCCCGTCCGAAGAGTTCCCCGAGATCGCGGCACTCTACGAAAGCCGTCTCCGGAAGGAAAACCGCGCGCGTCTGCGCCGGCGGATCGTCCGGATCGCGAAGAAGCCCTTCTCCGTCCTGCGAACGTTCCTGCGAAAGGCGGCGCGCCATGGCTGACATGAAGTTCTCCGTCGTCATTCCCCTCCACGACAAGGAACCCTACGTCGCGCGGGCGATCGAATCCGTGCTCGCGCAGACGCACGCCGACTTCGAGCTGATCGTCGTCGACGACGCCTCGACCGACCGCGGGCCGGAGATCGTCCGCTCGTTCGACGACCCGCGCGTCCGCCTCCTGCGCCGCGACGTCCCCGGCCCGGGCGGCTACGCGGCGCGCAACCTCGGGATCCGCGAGGCGCGCAACGAATGGATCGCGTTCCTCGACGCCGACGACCTCTGGAAGCCGGATTTCCTCGCGGAGAACGTCCGCCTCCACGAGCGGTTCCCCGAAGCCCGCGCGCTCTGCTCCGCGTTCGTCGACAAGTGGCCCGGCGGCGAACGCCCCAACCGATTCTCTATCGGCGCCGGACGCGAATCCTTTTGCCGTGGATGGACTGACTTCCTCCGGACAGTCACCGACGGGAAATGGCCGTTCTGGACCGGCGTGGCCGTCTTCCGCCGGGAGGACCTTCTCGCTTCGGGCGCGTTCCCGGACAGGGAAGGCTGCCGCAAGGGCGGCGACCTGGACTGCTGGTTCCGGACGATGCGCGTCGCGCGCGTCTGGGCCTGGAGTCCCGAGGCGAACGCGGTCTACTTCCGCGACGTCCCGGGACAGGTGACGCGCGCCGTCAAGCAGAACCGCCGCCCCGTCCAGGACACCGTCGACGCGCTTCTGGCCGAAACCGCCGACACCGAAGAGCGGGAGCTGCTCGAACGATGCCGCGTGGCCTGCGCCCTCGACGTCCTCGCCGACGCCGCCGTGCGCCGCCATCTTTCCTGGCGCGAGATTTTCGCCGAACGGAAAAACCTGCCGGCGTCTGCCGTCGCGCGCGTCGCCGCCAAACGGCTGGAGGCGGACTGCCGCGCCGTCCGCAGGTCGATTCCGCTGCTCGGACGGATGGGCCGGAGGGGATGGCTCGCGTTCCTGTTCCTCTGCGCCTGCGCCGTCGTCGCGGCGCTGTCGCTCCGCTGAACGCCCGTCGCTACTGCAGCTTGCCGTCCAGCCGGTCCTGCAGCAGCTGCCGCTGCCTGCCGACGGCGATGGTCAGGCCGCTGTAGCCCTTCTCCCACCAGGTCTTGTCGTGCACGGAATGGAACAGCGTGTCCTCGTCCACGAACGGTTCGATCTCGTTCTTCCACTCCTTCAGCCACCGTTCGACGAGATAGCCCGACATCGGGCCCTTCGCGAGCCGCTTCAGCGCCGCCTTCCACTCGTCGGGATAGAGCGTCCGC
>JAGCEZ010000008.1 GCA_017650365.1 Fibrobacterales bacterium
GACGCCGCGGAGCGCTCGCCGTTCGACTACTCCGGCGCGGCGGACTACCGCGTGCCCGAAATCCTCCAGGTCCTCGAGGAGCCCCCGCCCCAGGAGAGCAGGCTCTCCATGGCGCAACTCGACGCGATCGGCGACCGCATCGTCGGCCAGCTCCGCAGCTTCCGCGTGGACGGCAAGTGCGTGAGCAAGAGCCCCGGCCCGGTCATCACCTGCTACGAGATCTCGCTCGCGCCCGGCATCCCCGTCTCGCGCGCCGCGGAACGCGACCGCGAGATCGCCATGGCCGCCAAGGTCAACTCGGTCCGCATCGAGGCCCCGATCCCCGGCAAGGACACCATCGGGATCGAGGTGCCGAACCCGGTCCGCCAGATCGTCTATTTCCGCGACATCCTCAACGACGCCGCCTGGCCCCCGAAGAACGCGGCGCTTCCCGTCGCGCTCGGCAGCGGGACCGTCGGCCAGCACGTCGTCTTCGACCTCGCGCGGGCCCCGCACCTGCTGATCGGCGGCTCGACCGGCTCCGGCAAGTCGGTCTGCATCAACACCATCCTCGCCTCGCTCCTCGCGCTCCAGAAGCCCGACGACCTGCGCCTGATCCTGGTGGACCCCAAGGTGGTCGAGCTCTCGCTCTACTCCGAGATCCCGCACCTCCTCACGCCCGTCATCACCGACCCCGAGAAGACGGTCCGCATGCTGGAGTGGCTCTGCAAGGAGATGGACGACCGCTACGAGATTCTCGCCCGCGGCCGCGTGCGCGAGCTGAAGTCCTTCAACGAGAAGCAGCTCGCCGGGGAGTACGACGGCATCCTCCCGCCCGAGGAGAACCGCAAGCTCGAGCGCATCGTCGTGGTGATCGACGAGTTCGCCGACATCATGGCGCAGACCGGCAAGGAGTTCGAGAAGTACGTCGCGCGCATCGCCGCCAAGGCCCGCGCCGTCGGCATCCACCTCGTGCTCGCCACGCAGCGCCCCGACGCGAAGATCATCACGGGCAAGATCAAGTCGAACCTCCCGTCGCGCATCGCCTTCCGCACGGCGCAGAACAACGACTCGCGCATCATCCTGGGCTGCGGCGGCGCCGAGAAGCTCCTCGGCATGGGCGACATGCTCTTCATGGCGGGCAACTCCCCGGACGTGGTCCGCGTCCACGGCTGCTTCATCTCCGACGGCGACGTGGAGAAGATCCTCGAGGCGGTCACGGGGCAGGGCGCCGAGGTTTCGCGCTTCGAGGACTTCTGCAACGGGCAGGCCCTCATGCCGGGCGAGGAGCCCCCGGGCGCCGCGGGCGACGACGAGTCCGGCGAAGGCGGCGACGGGCCCGTCGACAAGCTCTTCGCGCAGATCGCGCGCGACCTCCTGGCCTCGGGCGGCGGCTCGATCTCCGACATCCAGCGCACCTACAACGTCGGGTTCTCGCGCGCCGGCCGGATCGTCGACCAGCTGGTCCGCCGCGGCGTCCTCGGGCCGCAGAACAACAGTTCCAAGAAGCGCGCCGTGCTCGTCTCCGAGGAGCAGCTCGAGGAGATCGTCGCGCGCCTTCCCAGGGGAGGGCGCTGATGCCCGGAAAGCGCTTCGCGCAGCTGCTGCTGATCGGCGTGGGCCTCGCCGTCCTGGCCTGGATCGTCGGCCTCCTCGTGGACGAACGGAGCCCGTTCTGGCTGCTGCTGACCGGGATCGCCTACGCGGTCGGCCTGGTCGCCGTGTACCAGCCGTGGCTGCGCCGGCAGGAGACGAACGCCCTCAACGCCGCCGAGCGCGCCGCGGCCGAGGAGCTGCAGCACCGCCTCGAGCTGGTGATCGACGGCAACAACGACGGCATCTGGGACTGCGACCTCTCCTCGGGCGACGAGGGCGACGTCTTCTGGTCGGACCGCGCGCACGCGCTGCTCCACCTCGGACAGGGGGAACTGGGCAATTCGTTCGACGTCCTCCGGAGGATGATGCTTCCCGAGGACCGGGACGAGTTCAACAAGGCGCTCCGGCGCCACCTGATGTACCGCGACCCCTTCAACGTCGAGGTGCGGATCGACGTCCCCGCCGACGGGACGCGCCCCGGAGGGGTGCGCCACTTCCGCATCTGCGGGAAGGCGAAGCGCGGCGAGGACGGCGGCCTCATGCGCATGGCCGGCTCCATCGCCGACATCACCGACCGCAAGGCCAAGGAGGAGGAGCTCCTCCACAACGCCAACCACGACGGCCTCACCGGGCTCCACAACCGCGACTGGCTGATGAGGGCCGTGGCGAAGCTCGAGGAGCTCTCGGTCAGGCGCACCGACTACGTCTACGCCGTCCTCCTGGTCAACATCGACCACTTCAAGCAGGTCAACGACAACATCGGGATCGTCCAGGGCGACGACGTGCTGCGCCAGAGCGCGAAGCGCCTCGCCGAAGTCGTCGGCTCCGAGGACGACCTCGCCCGCGTGGGCTCCGACGAGTTCGCCGTCCTGATCCGCGGCATCCGCCAGTCCGGCGACGCCACGCACGTGGCCGAGTCGATCCGCGACGTCTTCTCCGCCCCCTTCGAGCTCGAGAACCGCGACGTCTACCTCACGGTCTCGATGGGGCTCGTCTTCTCGGGCGACGAGCGCGAACGGCCCGAGTCGATCCTCCAGGACGCGAACAGCGCCCTCTCGCAGGCCAAGCCGCTCGGCGGCGGGCGCCTCGTCACCTTCCGGCCGTCGATGCGCGAACGCGAGCGCTCGCGCTACAGGATGATGCGCGATCTCCGCACCGCGCTCGACGACGGGCGCTTCTACATCTGCTACCAGCCGCAGATCGACGTCAGGCAGAACGCCCTCGCCGGGTTCGAGGCGCTGCTGCGCTGGAACCGCCCCGACTGCGGCGACGTCCTCCCCACGCAGTTCGTCCCCGTGCTGGAGGAGACCGGCGAGATCCTGCGCGTGGGCGAGTGGGTCCTGCAGGAGTCGTGCAGGCAGGCGAAGGCCTGGGTCGACGCCGGGCAGAGGAACCTGGTGATGTCGGTCAACGTCTCCGCGCCGCAGTTCGACCACGTGGACGTGGTCGCGATGGTGGAGCGCGCGCTGCGCGACTCCGGGCTGGCGGCGCGCCACCTGAAGATCGAGCTGACCGAAAGCGTCGCGATGAAGGAGGTGGAGCGGGTGATCGCCACGCTCAACCGCCTGCGCGCCCTGGGCGTGGCCGTGGCGATCGACGACTTCGGCACGGGCTACTCGTCCCTCAGCTACCTCAAGCGCTATCCGATCAACGAGCTGAAGATCGACAAGTCCTTCGTCTCCGACCTTCCCACGGCCGACAGCAAGGCGATCGTCGACACGATCATCTCCATGGCGCGCTCGCTCTCGCTCGAGATCGTGGCCGAGGGCGTCGAGACCGAGCAGCAGCTCTCCTACCTCAGGTCCAACGGCGTGGACCTCATCCAGGGCTTCTACTACGGCATCCCGATGCGCCCCGCCGACGTCGAGGCCAACGTCTTCCCGAAGTGGACCCCCGCCGGCCCCCGATGAACCCCGACGCCCTCCGCGAAGCCCTGACCCTCTTCTGCGCGATCGTCGCGTCGCTCTCGTTCCACGAGGCCGCGCACGCCTGGACCGCCGTCCGCCTGGGAGATCCGACTCCGGAGGACGACGGCCGCCTCTCCCTCAATCCGCTGAACCACCTCGACCCGCTCGGAACGCTGATGCTGGCCGTGCTCGCGCTCGGCGGCGTCGGGCTGGGCTGGGCGAAGCCGGTGCAGGTGGAGCCGCTGAACTTCCGGAACCCCCGCCGCGACATGCTGCTGGTCTCGCTGGCCGGGCCCTTCTCCAACCTCTTCCTCGCGGCGGGGACGCTCGCCCTGTTCGGAGCCCTGGGCGCCGCGGGCCTCCTCTCCGCGCTTCCCTCCGAGGCGCAGCGCTTCGCCGCGGACGCGCTCCGGGCCATGCTCTCGGTCAACGTCGCCCTGTTCGCCTTCAACCTGCTGCCGGTATTCCCGCTGGACGGCCACCGGATCCTGCCCGCGCTCCTGCCCGAACGGCGGGGAGCCGCCCTGGAGGAGCGCCTTCTCCGCTGGGGGATGCGCCCCCTGGCGGTCCTTTTCCTGCTGGAATGGCTCACGCCCCTGCGCCCCCTGGCCTGGCTGATGGCCCCCGCCTCGCGCTTCGCCTTCCGGGCCCTCGACCTCGCCGTGGCCTGGCTGCCCGGCTTCTAGCCGTTTTCGCCCGCGGAGCGGGGCCGCACCCTTGCCACTTTCCTTCGAAAGAGCTAGCTTTGCGTGCGCAAAAAATCCCCAAGGGAGATTTCCACAGTGCCCAACCACAAGTCTTGCAAGAAAAGAATGCAGCTGGCCGAAGAAGCCCGCGTGATCAACCACTCCGTGCGCTCTTCCATCCGCACCGGTCTGAAGGCCGTCCGCTCCGCCAAGACCAAGGAAGAAGCCCTCGCCGCGATGCCCGGCCTCTACAGCCTTCTCGACAAGGCCGCCAAGAGCCACCGCGCCGGCTTCTCCGCGAACCGCGCCGCCAACTACAAGAGCAAGGTCTCGAAGATCGTCAACGGCTTCGACGCCGCCAAGTAGTCTCCTCTTCGGAAATCCGGAAGCCCGCGCGGACCGCGCGGGCTTTCTCGTTTAGTTTTTTAATGTGGACATCCGGCCCAAAGGAGATTATTTTTCCCTATGGATGCGATGCCGCCAGGATTTTTGGCGGCAGGATGTTTGTTGGACTGTCCGCGGCCCGTCCGCGGACGGCGGTCGGTTTTGGAAAGGTGCTGAGACGCTAGATGGCTTCGATCAACTTCGCCACTCGTGAGATCAACTGCAAGATCGTGTACTACGGTCCTGGCGTCGGCGGCAAGACCACCAACCTGCAGGTAATCCACCAGAAGCTGCCCGACGACAAGCGAAGCGAAATGGTCTCGCTGGCCACCGAACAGGACCGCACCCTCTTCTTCGACTTCCTCCCCCTGAACCTCGGCGCGATCCGCGGGTTCAAGACCCGTTTCCAGCTCTACACCGTCCCCGGCCAGGTCTACTACAACTCCACCCGCAAGCTGGTGCTGCGCGGCGTGGACGGCGTGGTCTTCGTGGCCGACTCGCAGAAGAGCCGCCACGCGGAGAACCTCGAAAGCCTGCAGAACCTCCAGGACAACCTGAAGGAGTACGGCTTCGACCTCAAGGACATCCCCTTCGTCCTGCAGTACAACAAGCGCGACCTCCCCGACATCTTCACCGTCGAGGAGATGAACGAACGCCTGAACTTCCTCGGCGTGGACGCCTTCGAGGCGATCGCCTACAAGGGCGTCGGCGTGGTCTCCACGCTCAAGGCCATCGCGCGCCGCGTGATCGAGAAGTTCAACCAGCGCCAGGCCGCGGCCCGTC
>JAGCEZ010000050.1 GCA_017650365.1 Fibrobacterales bacterium
ACAAACCGGAGCAAAAAATGGACTTTCCCTACGAAGATTACCTCCAAATGGGCGAGGATCGCACCTCCTACCGCCTCCTGACCAAGGATTACGTCTCCACCGTGGAGGTGGAGGGGCGCCGTTTCCTGAAGGTCGACCCCGAGGGGCTCCGCCTGCTGGCCGAAACCGCCATGGCCGACGTCTCCTTCAAGCTCCGTTCCGCCCACCTGGAAAAGGTCCGCTCGATCCTCGACGACCCCGAGGCCTCCGACAACGACCGCTTCGTGGCCTACAACATGCTCGAAAACGCCGTCGTGGCCGCCCAGGGGCAGCTCCCCACCTGCCAGGACACCGGCACCGCCATCGTCTTCGCCAAGAAGGGCGAGCAGGTGCTCACCTTCGCCGACGACGCCCGGTTCCTCAGCGAGGGGATCTGGAACACCTACAACAAGCGCAACCTCCGCTACTCGCAGATGGTCGCCAGGTCGATGCTCGACGAGACCAACTCCAAGTGCAACCTCCCCGCGCAGATCGACCTCCTCTCGATCCCCGGCGACGAATACAAGTTCATGTTCGTGGCCAAGGGCGGCGGCTCGGCCAACAAGACCTACCTCTTCCAGGAGACGCCCGCCGTCCTCACCGAGAAGAACCTCGAGGCCTTCCTGACCGCCAAGATGAAGTCGCTCGGGACGGCCGCCTGCCCGCCCTACCACCTGGCCGTGGTCGTCGGCGGCACCAGCGCCGAGACCAACCTCAAGCTGGTCAAGCTGGCCAGCTGCGGCTACCTCGACGGCCTGCCCGTCTCCGGCAACGGCAGCGGGCGCGTCTTCCGCGACCTGGAATGGGAAAAGCGGCTGCTCGAAATCGCCCGGAAGAGCGGCATCGGCGCCCAGTTCGGCGGCAAGTACTTCGTCCACGACGTCCGCGTGCTCCGCTGCAGCCGCCACAGCGCCTCCTGCCCCATCGGCATCGGGGTCAGCTGCTCCGCCGACCGCAACATCAAGGCCAAGATCACCGCCGAGGGAATCTTCCTCGAGCAGATGGAGGAAAACCCGGCGCGCCTGCTTCCCGACGCCTCCGCCGTGAACATCAAGCCCCCGGTCGAGATCGACATCGACCGCCCGATGGCCGAAGTCTGCGCCGAGCTCTCCAAGTACCCGGTGAAGACCCGCCTCTCGCTGACCGGCACGATGATCGTGGCGCGCGACCTGGCCCACAAGACGGTCGCCGAGTTGCTCGCCGCCGGCAAGCCCATGCCCGAGTACTTCATGATGCACCCGGTCTAGTACGCCTGCCCCGCCAAGACCCCCGAGGGGATGCCCACCGGCTCGTTCGGCCCCACCACCGCGGGCCGCATGGACGGCTACGTCGACCGGTTCCAGGAGCTGGGCGGGTCGATGATCATGGTCGCCAAGGGCAACCGCTCGCAGCAGGTGACCGACGCCTGCAAGAAGCACGGCGGCTTCTACCTCGGCTCCATCGGGCAGCCCGCGGCCGTCCTGGCCAAGAACTGCATCAAGTCGGTCGAGGTGGTCGACTTCCCCGAAATGGGCATGGAGGCGGTCCGCAAGATCCGCATCGAGAAGTTCCCCGCCTTCATCCTCGTGGACGACAAGGGGAACAACTTCTTCGACGGCCTGCTCTAGGGCGGGTTTTCGCAAGAATTCGGGCGCTTCCGGCCGGAAGCGCCCCTTTTTGTTCTATATTTGGCCCACCCGGGCCCTTAGCTCAGTTGGTAGAGCGATAGGTTCGCAATCTATAGGTCAGGAGTTCGAATCTCCTAGGGTCCACGACGAAGGCCTCCCCGCTGGGGAGGCCTTTTTGCGTTCCGCCCGAATCCCTAGATTTGGGCCATGGACGCGAACCAGGACCTTTTCTCCGGCGAAAAGCACGCCACCGGCTTCTCCGCCGTGGCGGAGAGCTGCGAGGCCGAAGCGCTCGACCTTAACGCGCTTCTGGTCCGGCGCCGCGCGGCCACCTTCTTCGTCCGCATGTCGGGCGACGCGATGGCCGGCGCCGGAATCCGCCCGGGCGACATCCTGGTCGTGGACCGGAGCCTGGAGCCGTCCGACGGAACGCCCGTCGTCGCGTTTGCCGGCGGGGAGTTCGTGGTGCGCTTCTGGCGCCGCGCCGGAAACCGCGTCTCGCTGGAGGCCTCCGACCCGGACACGTCCCCGATCGTCGGCGAGGGCGACCGCGAGATCCGCCTCTTCGGCGTCGTCACCGCCTGCGTCCACCGCTTCGCGAAGGGACCGGAGAAGTGATCGGCCTGGTGGACGGGAACAACTTCTTCGTGTCGTGCGAGCGGGTGTTCGACCCCTCTCTCGAAGGGAAGCCCGTGGCCGTGCTGAGCAACAACGACGGCTGCGTGATCAGCCGCTCCTACGAGCTGAAGGCGCTGGACGTGCCGATGGGGACGCCCTTCTTCCAGCTCCGTCCGAGAATCGCCCGCCACGGGATCGTCGTCCGCTCGAGCAACTACGAGCTCTACGCCGACCTTTCGCGCCGGATGATCGCCGTCCTCCACGAGTTCGCGCCCGAGGTGGAGCAGTATTCCATCGACGAGGCGTTCGTGGAGATCGGCTTCCGCGAGGGCGAGGACTGCGTCGAGTTCGGGCGGAGGATGCGCGCGGCGATCCTCGCCTGGGTCGGGATTCCGTGCGGGGTGGGGTTCGCGCCCACGAAGACCCTGGCGAAGATCGCGAACCACGTCGGCAAGAAGACGCCCGGCGGGGTGTTCGCGATGCCCGCGGACCCGGCGCCGCTCCTCGACGGGCTCCCCGTGCGCGAAGTGTGGGGGATCGGGCGGCGCCTGGCCCCGAAGCTCGAGGCGCGCGGGATCCGCGACGCGCTCGCGCTTTCGCTCGCGGACGAGCGCGCGCTCCGCGCGGAGTTCGGGATCAACGTCGCCCGGACCGCGCGGGAGCTCCGCGGCGAGCCGGTCGTCGACCGCCCGGAACCCGACCCGGAGTCGCGCTCGGTCACCAGCTCGCGCTCGTTCGGGCGTCCGGTGACGGAGCTCTCCGAACTCGAGGAGTCCGTCGCGCAGCACCTCGGCGAGGCCGCGGCCCGGCTCCGCGCGATGCGCCTGAAGGCCTCCGCCGCCAACGTCTTCTTCCAGCGCTGCCCGGACCGCGGCGCGCTTCCGCCGGACGGGGGATTCTCCGCGGCCACGGTCGCGTTCGAGCGCCCCTGCTCCTCGACGCTCGGGCTGATCGCGGCCGTGCGTCCCCGCCTGAAGTCCCTGTTCCGGCCGGGGGAGCGCTACAGGAAGACGGGCGTCACGCTCCTGGGGCTCGAGGGGGACGAGGGCGCGCAGACCGATCTCTTCGCCGACTCCGGACGCGACGATCGGAGCGACCGGCTCGCCGAGGCGATGGACCGGATCAACGGGCGCTTCGGCAAGGGCACGCTCTTCAGCCCCGCGGAGGGGATCGCGAAGCCCTGGGCGGCGAAGCGCGAATTCCTCTCCCCCTGCCGCACCACGCGCTGGGACCAGCTCCTGGAGGTCCGGTAGATGGAGGCGTTCGCGTCGACGTCCGGGTTCCCGGCGTGGCTCGTCCTCGGGTTCGGCTCCGCGCTGCTGCTGGGGCTCTACGACATCGCCAAGAAGCGGTCGCTCGACGGCAACGCCGTGACGGCGGTCCTCCTGCTCTGCAACCTCTTCACGTTCCTCGGCGTTCTGCTGATGTGGCGCGTCGCGTTCCCCTCCGAGACGCTTCCGGACCTCGGCCTGCGCGACCACGCGATGCTCGCGGGCAAGGCGGGCATCGTCACGGCTTCCTGGCTCTGCACCTTCCGCGCCATCAAGCGGCTGCCGATCTCCATCAGCGCCCCGATTCGCGCCTCGGCGCCGCTTTTCACGCTCGTCGGCGCGGTCTTCCTGCTCGGCGAACGGCCCGGACCCGCGCAGTGGGCCGGCATCGCGGCCGCGCTGCTGGGCTACTGGTCCTTTTCCCTCGCGGGGCGGAAGGAGGGAATCGACTTCCGCCGCAACCGCTGGGTGCTCTGGATGCTGCTCGGCACGATGATCGGCGGCACGAGCTCGCTCTACGACAAGGTGCTGCTGCAGCGCGCGGGCTACGCCCCCTTCACGGTGCAGTTCTGGTTTTCTGTCTACGGCGTCGCGCTCCAGTCCGCGATCCTGCTGGCGCGCCGACCGAAGGGGTTCGCCTGGCGCTGGACGATTCCGCTCGTGGGCCTCTTCCTCGCCATGGCCGACCGGCTCTGGTTCCAGGCGATGCACTGCCCCGACGCGCTGGCCGGCGTCCTCTCCGTGGTGCGCAGGTCGAGCGTCGTCGTCACGTTCGCGCTGGGCACCTTCCTCTTCCGCGAGCGGTGGAGCGCCCGGAAGGCGCTCTCGCTGGCTGCCGTCCTCTGCGGGCTCTGGCTCCTCTCCCTGGGCTGAGAGCGGATGCGGAAAAATCCCCGCGCGGGCCGAAACAGGGGTATATTTGTCTTGGAAGCGTTTTCCCCGAACAAAAAGGAGCGGAATGAAAAAGACACTGTTGATTGCTTTCGCCGCGGCGGCGCTGCTCGCGTCATGCGCCGACTGGGCCGACGACGAGAAGGAAGGCGGCTCGACCGGCCCCGGCGGCGGCGACACTCCCGGCGGCGGTTCCGGCGCCGCGTCCATGAGCGAAGTCTGCGCCGACTACACCTGCCAGGTCGGATGCCAGGGCGTGAACCTGTTCGAATGCAAGTCGGACGGACAGTACTACGCCAACGAGGGCGGCAGCTACGTGCCGGTCAACCTCGAGGTCTTCTACGGCCAGTTCTACGACAAGTACGGCGCCATCTGCGGCGACGGCGAGATGTGCTCCGAGCCGGATTCCCCGAAGTCCTCCAGCTCCTCCGGCGGCTACGGCGGGGGCGGTTCGTTCTGCAGCCAGCACGGCTGCGGCGGCATCTTCTGCTCGGGTGACTGCATCGGCTGTCCCGGCTGCTAGACGGAGCCCGGAAAAAGGAAACGCGCCCGGCCGGAGCCGGACGCGTTTTTTTCCTTTGGCCCTTCGTCGCCTAGAAGTTCTCGGCGCTGATTTCGAAGTAGCTCTGCGGGTGGTTGCAGGTCGGGCAGACGGCCGGGGCCTTGGTGCCGACGATGATGTGGCCGCAGTTGCGGCATTCCCACACCTTCACTTCGCTCTTGGCGAAGACTTCGGCGGTCTCGACGTTCTTCAGCAGCGCGCGGTAGCGTTCCTCGTGGTGCTTTTCGATGGCGGCGACCAGGCGGAACTTGCGCGCGAGGTCCTTGAAGCCCTCTTCTTCGGCGGTCTTCGCGAACCCTTCGTACATGTCGGTCCACTCGTAGTTCTCGCCGTCGGCGGCGGCCTTCAGGTTCGCGGCGGTGTCGCCGATCCCCTCCAGCTCCTTGCACCACATCTTGGCGTGTTCCTTCTCGTTGTCCGCGGTCTTCAGGAACAGCGAGGAGATCTGCTCGTACCCTTCCTTCTTCGCGACGGAGGCGAAGTAGGTGTACTTGTTGCGCGCCTGCGATTCGCCCGCGAAGGCGGCCTGGAGGTTCTTTTCGGTCTGGGTCCCGGCGTACTTGTTCGCCATGTTCTCTCTCCTTGTGGATGTCTTGTGCGACCGGGAAACATTGTAGAAAAAACGCCCGCCTCCGGAAGGGGAGGCGGGGCGCGGAAAGGGGCGGTTTCCGGGGACGGGCGCTAGAAGCTCCCTTCGGCGCGGAGGTTCCCGCCGGAAATCGACCAGAAGACGGCGCTGGCGGGCGGCGCGGAGGCGCTCCAGCTCCAGTTCTGCGCGCCGGCGCCGAACGAGGCGCTCTGCGAGGCGATCGGGCGCCCGGAGGCGTCCAGGAGGCGCAGCTCGAGGTCCGCGGGCTCGTCGAGCGAGAAGCGGAAGTCGGCGCGGCCCTGCGCGCGGTCCCAGGAGGAACGCACCTTCCAGCCGGAGGAGCCGCGCGAGAGCTCCTTCTCGAGGAGGTCCTTCGAGCGCGCGGCGTAGAGCTCGACGCGCGAGCCCGAGGCGGGAAGCGCGACCGCGACCGGCGCGTCGCCGCGCACCTCGGAGAGCTTGCCGTTCTGGCTCGTCCAGAGCCGGTACCCGAGCGATTCGAGCGCCCCGCGGTTCTCCAGCGCGAGTTCGCCGCGCGCCAGGCCCGAGACGCGGCTCGAGACCGCGAAGCTCCAGTGCAGGACGTCGTCCGCCCCGCGGACGTCGCTTTCCCAGCCGCTGCCGTCGCGCAGGCTGGTCAGCGTGACGCCCGCGCCCATCGCCAGCGGGAACTCGCCGCGGCTGCGCGCGCTGTCGCCCACGCCCACGTAGTTGTTCGCGTCGCGGTACGCGCCCGCGCGGAGCGAGACGCGCATCAGGTCCGCCGGCTCGGCGGACGCGGGTTCGTCCACGACGTCGGATTCGAACATGGCCCTGCCCGGGATGTCGAGCGTGGCGTTCTCCTCCGCGTGGATCCAGAAGGCCTGGAAGGGGGCGACGACCCCGTTGCGCGGGATCTCGACGTAGTCGCCCGCCTCGCGGTCCCAGGCGTAGAGCTGGGCGTCGCCCGCCATGGAGGCGGGGATCCCGAAGGGATAGGGGTTCGCGAGGAGGTTCCAGCCGAAGTCGCGGGAACGGAGCCGCACGGAGACGTAGTCGTCGCCCGTCCCGTCCGAGCCGACGTACGGGCGGTCGAACTTCACGGTGTCCTCCGCCCAGATCCAGACACCTTCGCCCGCGAAGACGCGGTCCAGGGCGCGGTATTTCGCCCAGCGTTCGTCCCATTCCTCGGTTTCGGACCAGCCCAGCACGTCCGCGTCCTTCAGGCCGGTTTCGGAAAGGTCTTCCATGTCGCCGCCCAGGCCGACCATCGCCCACGGCGAGAGCGCGGTGTCGCCGACCAGGACCGCCTTGGAGAGGTCGGGAACGTCGATCTCCGCGGAGTCGATCGCGACCAGGACGTAGTCCAGGGGAACCGCTTCCTGCAGCACCCGGATGTTGTCGGACTCGCCCTCGAAAATCGGTTCGTCGTCGGCGGGCGGCGGCATGAACTCATTGTCTTCGTCGAACTGGGCGTCCGCGCGGGGAAGGTAGAGCGCGAAGGTCGCGCGGTGCTTCCCCGGAGCGAGAAGACCAGCGTCGAACCGCGTGACGAAATATGGCCCGACGACCTCTTCGTCGCTGTCGTCCGTGACGAAGGCGATTCGCGCCTTGTCGAACGTTCCGGAGAAGTTCTTCGCCGCGTTCAGCCGGACGAACTGCCCGGAGAGTTCCGCGTAGGGGGCGAATTCCGGACCGTCCGCTTTGAAATCGACAGTGCCGATTTCGGAGCGGAACGTGGTTTCCGTGGCGGGATTGCGGTATCTCAGGGAGGGCGTGGAGCGGCTCAGCAGAATCGGCATGGATCCGAAGTCGGAGAGAGACCCCCATCTGTCCTCGCCCTCCATTTCCGGTTCGTCGGACGTTTCGCACGGGAAGTCCAAGTAGTCGATTTTGCAGATCTGTCCGAATTCCCATTCCAGGCTGTCGGTGAGGAAGATGTACTGCAGGTCGTTCTTCGGAACATCAATCGTTTGCGCCGCGGGCCGTTCGGGCACTTCGATCGTCCAGGCCAGCGCGGGCTTCGGCGCGTTCACGTCGCGGACGATGTAGACGTTCTGCCCGGGCGTGAGCGGAATGTTTTCCGCCTCCACGAAAGACCGGACGTCTTTCTTCAGTTTGGGGTCGGTCGTCCAGCCGTAGGGAGGCTCGATCGGCTCCATCGTCCGTTCTTCGCCGAAGTCGATCGCGAACCGCTTCTTGTAGTTGTCGGCGTAGACGAAGGGAATCGCGCGGACGTAGGAGAACTCGCCTTGGTCTTCGATATCGTCTCCGTTGCCGACGACGGCGCCGGGCGTCCTGGTGTAGAAGAGCAGGACGAGGTCTTCGCCCCGCATGATTCCGGCGTCGCCCCCTTCGGGAACGTCGATCTCGAGTTTCTTCGATCCGCCAATCGAGTCCAGACGGGAAACGAAGCCGAGCTCCTGTTCGATGTAGTCGAAGCACCGGGCGTCGAGCCCGTTGTTCATTTCCATACATTGATCCCGGATGTTTTCGTATTCGTCCGACTTCACCAGGAACCAGGCCATTTCCCCTTGCGCGGAGAACTCGAGCGGCAACGATCCCGTGAACACGGAATCGGGGAAGTCGAGGCTAGTCAGCTGCGGAAGAGCCGCGCCGGGGGTCGTGAAGTCCGCGCGCAGCATGTAGGAGGAACGGATTTCCGGCCTTGAACTGCCCGGATACACATATGCGGAGTCGGTGACGAAGAGGTAGAGGCTGTAGTCGGACCCGGGGTCGAGCGGCCTGTTTTCGCGGATGTAGCTGGCCGAGGCCGCAACGTTCATATTCGTCGCGATGGCGAAATCAAATCGATTGGGCGTCTGCAGGTTGGCATCGGACCGGAGACTGAACGCCCCGATGCGCACGATGTCGTCGGATCGCAGAAGCGCATGCTCGAGAACAGAACAACTGTTCTGGCCGTTATCGTAGTCGCTTTTGCCGAAATCGAACGCCCCCGCGTCCGGTGCCGGTGCGGACTTCGGCTGGACCATCCAGCAGCCTTTGAGTCCCGTACGGGCCGCCCCGGAGAAGATGGGTTCCAGTCCGTCCGAGGATTCGAAACGGATCGAACTGAGGTCCGCCCCTTGGTGCAACGGACCGCCTCGCCAGTACTGGATGCCTTCCGGCTCCTCCGCGATTGTTTCCCAGCCGACGAGGTAGAGGTCTGACTCGGTCAGGCCGTCGAAGACGATTTCGCACAGTTCGCCCGCTCCGCATTCCGCCTTTTTCACGTTTCCGGAGCCGCCGAAGTATTCGCAGTTCCGTCCCTCGTCCGCGCAATTCTCCAGATCTTCTTCCAGAGTTTGGGAGTTCCAGTCTTCGTCCTGGTATGCACCGATCGCGGCGTAGAGCCGGGTTCCCGGGTACGAAGCGTATTGCCTCAGGGCGATCGACCTCGCGGTGCGCACGATGTGCGGGGAGTCGTCGACGACTTTGATTTCCGCGTTGGCGGGGTCGATGGGGATGCTTTGCCCTACGACCAGGTCGGTGGAGGAGAGAATGTAAGTGTTGCCGACGAGGCCGTCGAGCGAGCTGATCGAAGGACAGTAGACCGTAATCTGGGATTCGCCGACGTTGATGTCGGGACAGGTAATCGTGTGTCCGGCGATTTCGTCCCGTGCGCCGTTGGCCTTGCGGAATTCGAAATTTTGCCCCAAAGCGCCGAGCCTTTGGACGTCCTGGGAAACATTCAGAATCAGCGTTCCGCCGGAGAACAACACGCCTCCCGTGATCCGGGGCGACGAGTCCGCCGCGAAGAGCGGCGCGGCGCAGAGGGCGAAGAGCGCGGAAAAGAGGAGCGCGGAGACCTTTTTCACGAAAACCTCCCCGGACGCGGAGTTCCGCGGCCGTGATCTATTCTGTAAATATATACCATACTTATGGCTTTGGACGGTCCGGAACGCCCCGGAACGCGCGATTCCGGCCGTCGGGTCCCGCCTAGACCTCGCGGCGGGGTTCCTTGCCCTTGGCCAGCACGATGTGCTCCGCGACGGGGGCCTTTTCGGGCCAGTCGGTGGAGAAGTGCAGCCCGCGGCTTTCGTGGCGCAGACGGGCGGCTTCGACCAGGAGGGCGGCCACCTGGCTCAGGTTCCGCAGGCGCGAGAGGCGCAGGTTGAGCACGGGCGAGTTCTTCCAGGCGATGTCGACGCGGGTGCGGAGCGCTTCGATCTCCAGCGCGGCGTCGGCCAGGTCCGCGTCGTTGCGGACGATCCCGACCTTCTTCCACATCAGCGTGCGGAGCTCGAGCTCCTCGTCCTTCCACTCGGCGCCCATGGGGGAGAAGCGGCGGACCGGACGGGCCGCGGGGGCCTTGGGGGCGGGCATGGCCAGGTAGCGCTTGGCGTCCTCGGCGGCGCGCAGGGCGAAGACCACGCTTTCGAGCAGCGAGTTGGAGGCCAGGCGGTTGGCGCCGTGGACCCCGGTGCAGGAGGTCTCGCCGCAGGCGTAGAGCCCGGGGATCGTGGTCTCGGAGTTGGTGTCGACCTTCACGCCGCCGCACATGTAGTGGGCCGCGGGGACCACCGGAATGGGGGTCTTCTCGATCTCCACGCCGTACTTGCGGCATTCGCGGTAGATGTTCGGGAAGAAGAAGCGCAGGTCGCGGTCGCCGATGTGGGTGACGTCGAGCCAGACGTTGTCGAGCCCGTGGAGGCGCATCTGGCGGTCGATGGCGCGGGCCACGATGTCGCGCGGGGCCAGGTCCTTGCGCGGGTGCTCGTTCGCCATGAAGGCCTCGCCCAGCTGGTTGCGGAGGATGCCGCCGTGGCCGCGGACCGCCTCGGAGATGAGGAAGTTGTCCGCGCCCGGGATCGCCAGCGAGGTGGGGTGGAACTGCATGAACTCCATGTCGGCGCACTCGGCGCCCGCGCGCCAGGCCATGGCGATGCCGTCGCCGCTGGAGACTTCGTGGTTCGTGGTGTGGAGGAAGACCTGCCCGGCGCCGCCGGTGGCCAGGACCGTCACCCGGGAGAGGACGCGCTCCGTCTCGCCGGTGGCGCGGTCGAGCACGAGCGCGCCGCAGCAGCGCCCCTCGCCGTCGCCTTCGCGGAGGAGGTCGATGGCGGTGTGGCTCTCGAACAGGCGGACCGAGGGGAACTTCTTCACCTCCTCCAGCAGGGCGCGCATCACCTCGGCGCCGGTCAGGTCGTCGGCGTGGAGGATGCGGCGGTGGGAGTGGCCCCCTTCGAGGGCGAGGTGGTAGGGGTAGGTCTCCTGCGGATTGACGCGCTGGCGGGTGAAGCGGACCCCCCAGTCGATCAGCTGGCGGATGATCTCCGGGCCGTTTTCGGCCAGGGTGCGGACCGCCTCCACGCGGCAGAGCCCGGCGCCGGCCTCGAGGGTGTCGGCGATGTGGCTTTCGACGCTGTCGGTGGCCTCGACGGCCGAGGCGATGCCCCCCTGGGCGCGGTTGGTGGAGCCGTCCTCGCTGTGGGCCTTGGTGATCAGGGCCACGGAACCCAGCGGCGCGCACTTCAGCGCGAACGAGAGCCCGGCGATGCCGCTGCCGATGACGAGAAAATCGAACTGACGGTCCATGGGTCGCCTCCGTTGGGGCGCAAATTCGTCTCCGCTGGGGCGCAAAGATACCCATTTTTTCTAGATTTCCCGCCCGAAATCGCTTTTCGTGAGCGCAGTTTTCCCGTTTTTGGACTACAGGTGGAACTATGCTGACCTGGATCAGTGAAAAGGGTGCCAAGTGGGTCATCTACATCTTCGGCGCGGGGATCGTCATCGGCCTCCTCTCGCTGGGGCAGACCAACCTCGACAGCGACCGCATGCCGCCGGTGGCCAAGGTCAACGGCAAGTCCGTGACGATGGCCGAGTTCAAGCAGGCCTACGAAGCGGCCCTCGCGCAGTACGCCAACGCGAACATCGGCGAAGAGGCCCGCGCCCAGCTCCGCGCGCAGCTCCTCGACCAGCAGATCCGCGCCGTGCTGATGGGCGACCAGATCCGCGCCGCCGAAGTCGCCGCCACCGTGGCCGAGATGAAGAACGACCTGCTGAACAACCCGCCCGAAAGCTGGAAGAGCGCGGAGATCTTCCAGACCGACTCCGCCTTCGACATGGCGAAGTGGCAGCGGTTCGTCTCCACCGACTCGGTCTACGACTTCCCCTTCATGCTGGGCTACGAGCAGTACCTGAAGAACGAGAAGATCCCGGCGATGCAGCTGCAGGCCTTCGTCGAGGCCGGCTACCATTCCACCGACGCGGAATCGAAGTTCAACGTCCTCCGCCGCGAAAACCGCATGAACGTGGACGTGGTCTACGCGCCCGTCGACTCCTTCCCCGTCGAGGGGGCCGTCTCCGACGAGGAGCTCCGCAAGCTCTACGAAGCCCAGCCCGACAGCTTCTGGGCCCCCAGGCTGATGGCGAAGTTCGACATGGTCGCGCTTCCCGTCGTGCCCTCCGAGCGCGACGCCGAAAACGCCCGCAAGATGCTCGACTGGATCCGCGGCCAGATGGAGGACGGCATGGCGTTCGAGGAGCTGGCCTCCTCGCACTCCGAAGACCAGGGCAGCGCGGCCAACGGCGGCTCCCTCGGCGGCTACCAGCCCCTCGACCGCTGGGTCGCGGAATTCGCCGCGGCCGCCCGTTCGCTCGAACCCGGCCAGGTCTCCGAACCGGTCCGCACCTCCTTCGGCTGGCATCTCATCCGCTGCAACGGCAAGAAGAGCGAGGAAGGGCAGGAGCTCTACGACCTCTCCCACATCCTCGTGCGCGTGAACGCCGGCAACGAGACCCTCGACTCGCTCCGCCGCGTCCTCCAGGCCGTCCGCACCGCCGTGGTCGAAGACGGCAAGGACTTCGCGGAAGCCGTCCAGGCCGCCGGCCTCTCCTCCTCCGAAACCCCGTGGCTGCTCCGCGGCCAGTCGATCCCCGGCGTGGGCGCCGTTCCCGGCCTGGCCTCCTGGGGCTTCGCCGACAAGACCCGCGAAAAGGTCTCGCAGATCAACGACAACGACCAGTGGATGACGCTCTTCTCGCGCAAGGCGATCCTGAAGCCCGGACAGCGCGACTTCGCCCTGGCCGAAGCCAGGCTCCGCGAACGCGCCGCGCTCGAATCCCGCGAAAAGGCCGCCGAAGCCTACCTGAAGGCGAAGGTGGCGGAATGGAACGGCGAAATCGACTCGGCGAAGGTCGCCGCGGCCGGCAAGCTGGTCTGGAACTCCGCCGAACTCGTCTCGACGAGCGGCTACGTCGCCGGCCTCGGCATGGGCACCGCCCCGCTCGCCGCCCTCTGGAACGGCAAGGACGCCTCCTGGAGCGCCGTGCAGAAAGGCGAACGCGGCTTCGCCGTGGCCCGCGCCACCCTCCGCCAGCCCGCGGACCCCGCGGTCGTCGAACGCGACGCCGCGCGCGAATCGGCCAACGCCACCCGCTTCGGCGGCCGCGTCTTCCTGGACGAATGGGTCTCGACGCTCGAAAAGGGCGCGGACGTGGAACGCAACCTCGACATGTACTTCGCGGAATAGCGCGAAGGACGAGTCGTCCCGAAATCGGAAGAGCCCGCTCCGGCGGGCTCTTCTTCGTTTCGCGCGCGGGAGCGCTTCCGCGCTACGCGAAGAACTTGTCCCAGATGCCGATCGCGAAGACCGCCAGCAGGAGGAACGGCAGGACCCACGTGCAGTAGGGCCGGACGAACCGCCCGAGCGGCGCCGCCCACGCGGGGAGCGCTGCCCCGGCGCCCGCGGAGACCTCGCGGACGAAGTTCTCCCAGCCCCAGCCGCGCCGGCTGACGCAGAAGAGCAGGTAGACCAGCGAGCCGAGCGGCAGCGCGAGGTTGCTGACGAGGAAGTCCTCGAAGTCGAGCACGGTCCCCCCGAAGAGGTCGAGGAAGGCGCCGTGGATCGTCCCGAACCCGAGCAGGCAGGGGACCGAGATCGCGATCAGGACGGCGCAGCAGACGGCCGACGCCTTTTTGCGCCCCCAGCCCGAGAGGTCCATCGCGCTGCGGATCAGCAGCTCGAAGACCGCGAGCACCGTGGAGAAGGCGGCGAAGGACATGAAGAGGAAGAAGAGGCCCCCCCAGAACCGCCCGCCGGGCATGTTCGCGAAGATGTTGGGGAGCGTGATGAAGATCAGCCCCGGGCCCGCGGCCTGGTCCACGCCGTAGGTGAAGCAGGCGGGGAAGATGATGAGCCCCGAGGTGAAGGCGACGAGCGTGTCGAGCGAGATGACGATGGCCGACTCCTTGACCAGCGAGTGCTCCTTCCCGACGTAGCTCCCGAAGATGGCCATGGCGCCCACGCCCAGCGAGAGCGTGAAGAAGGCCTGGTTCATCGCCGAGACGGCGGTGCGGGCCAGCCCGGTCGCGCGCAGGCGCCCGAGGTCCGGGACCAGGTAGAACTCCAGCCCCGCCGCCGCGCCTTCCATCGTCAGGCCGTGGACCGCGAGCGCGGCCATCATCGCCAGCAGGCTGACCATCATCGCCTTGGTCGTGCGCTCCAGCCCCTTCTGCACGCCGCGCGAGCAGACGAAGCAGCCCGCGCAGACCACGAGGACGAGCCAGAAGCCCATGGGCGCCGGCGTCTGCAGGTATTCGGAGAAGAGGTTCCCGATCGCCGCGGCGTCCAGGCCCATGTAGTCGCCGCGGACCGAGGCGAGGAAGTAGTGTCCCATCCAGCCGGTGACCACCGTGTAGAAGGCCATCAGCACGGCGCACGCGAGCGCGCCCGCGACGCCGTGGAGGTGCCACCGGCTCCCCGCGGGCTCCAGCGCCCGGAAGGCCTCGACCGGGCCGCGCTGCGCGGCGCGCCCGACGGAGAACTCCATCGCCAGGATGGGCAGCCCGAAGACGAGGAGCATCAGCAGGTAGAAGAGGAAGAAGAAGCCCCCGCCGCTCTGCCCGGCGACGTAGGGGAACTTCCAGACGTTGCCCACGCCGATGGCGCAGCCCGCGGCGATGAGCAGGAACCCGAGCCGCGACGCGAAACGTTCGTGTTCCATGCCGGCCCTAGGCGTAGAGGCTTTCGATTTCCGCGGCGAACCGCTTTTCGACGATCGGGCGCCGCAGCTTGAGCGTGGGCGTGAGGCCGCCGTCGGCGATGGAGGGCACCTGCTGGATCACGCGCCAGCGGATGACGCGCTCCCAGGAGCACTGCCGCGAGTTGACGTCGGCGATCAGCTTCTGCATCTCCTCCAGCACCAGCGGGTTCTGCCAGAACTCGTCGGGCGACTGCGCCGGGAGGTTGTGCTCCTTCTGCCAGGCGGGCACGGCGGAGTTGTCGGCGAAGAGGAGCGCGCTCGGGTGCTTGCGCCCGTCGGCCACGACCATCGCCAGCGCGACGAGCGGGTGGCTCTCCAGCGCGTGCTCGATGGGCAGCGGCGAGACGTACTTGCCGTTGGAGGTCTTGAACATCTCCTTCACGCGGCCCACGATGACGATGCGCCCGTCCTCGGTGAACTCCGAGCGGTCGCCCGTGTGGTACCAGCCGTCGGAGTCGAGCACCTCGGCGGTCTTCTCGGGCTCGTCGAGATAGCCCAGCATCACGTTGTCGCCGCGGACGAGGAGCTCGTTCTCCTCGCTCAGCTTCACCTCCACGTCGGGGAAGGGATAGCCGACCGAGAGCAGGTCGTTGTCCCACGGCACGTTGGCCGCGACGATGGGGGAGCATTCGGTGAGGCCGTAGCCCTCCACGATTGGCGTGCCGATGTTCAGGAAGTAGCGCCGCGTCTCGGCCGAGAGCTTCGCGCCGCCGCAGACCAGGAAGCGCAGCCCGCCGCCCAGCGCCGCGCGCATCTTCCGGTAGACGACCACGTCGAAGAGCCAGTGCAGCGGCGAGGTGATGTGCTGCGTGGGGGTCCAGCCCTTCGCGACGCGCGGCTGCCTGGAGACCGCGTAGTCGATGGCGGCGTTGATGACCCACTTCACGACCGGCTTGGAGTTGTTCGCGTTGGCGCGCATCTTCTCCATCACCTTGTCGAGCAGCCGGGGCACGACGGTGAGCGCCTGGGGATGGACGCTCTGCAGCAGCTCGCCCAGGTGGCGCGTGTCGTCGGCGAAGTAGAGCTTGACGCCCGTGCTGACGTAGTAGTAGACGATGACGCGCTCGAAGGCGTGGGCGATGGGAAGCCCGGAGAGGACGCGGTCCTCGTTGTAGACCGTGGGGAAGCGGCCCCACGTGGCGCGCAGCTGCGAAATCAGGTTCCTGTGCGTGAGCTGGACGCCCTTGGGCGTGCCGCTGGAGCCGCTGGTGAAGATGATGGTCGCCACCTGCTCGGGGACGATCCGCTCGCAGAGGCTCGCGTACTTGTCGGGGTGCTTTTCGCGGAGCACGCGCCCTTCGTCGATCAGGTCGAAGAAGAAGAGGGGGGTGTAGCCCGAGCGCGAGGCGCCCAGCGCGATGACGTTGTCGAAGCTGCCGAGCCGCTTGCGGATGTTCGACGAGAGCGCGCGGTCCTGGTCGATGAAGAGGTGGCGGATGCTCGCCTTGTCCACCTCGTAGTCGAAGTTCTCGATCGTCAGGTTGGGGAAGAGCGGCACGGTGATCGCGCCGATGCTCTGCACCGCGAGGTCCATCATCAGCCACCACGGGGAGGGCGAGGCGATGATGCCGAGCGTCTCGCCCGGGGCGATGCCGTGCTCGGCGAGCGCGAGCGTCAGGCACTGCATCTGCTCGTTGAACTCCTCGGTCGAGATCGGGACCCAGTTGCCGTGGCGCAGGTAGAGGAAGGCGTCCGCCTGCGGGCGGTTGTGGCAGACCCACTTCCACATCTCGGGGATCGAGGAGACGCCGGGGACGTGGGTCGAGCAGTAGGAGAGGCCCATCCAGCCGTTTTCGGTGCGGATCGCGCTGGGCTTGCTTTCGCTCATGTCGGTTTTCCTTTTCTCGGGGCGGCCATCAGGGGGAGGAGGGCGAGTTCGTAGTCGCGGACCCCCGTCAGGCCTCCGGATTTGAGCAGTGTCTCGATCTCCTCCAGGCGGACGGCGAGCCGCTCGAACTCGCGGACCGGGCGCGCCCGGAAGAGCTTTTTCCTGTGGTAGAGCTGGCCGGTCGAGATGCCCATCGCGGCGGCGATCTCCGCCTCGGGGGAGCCGCGCGAGGCCATCAGCGAGCCCAGCAGCGTCTTGGCCACGGCGTTGAAGAGCGCGCCGTTGACCACGATCGGAATCCCGCCGCGATCGAGGATCTGGCGCAGGACGTGGGGCGCCTGCGGATCCTTGGCGACGAAGAGGTCTGCGAGCCGGAAGAGGTCGCCCTCGCTCTGCTCCACGACGGTCTCCTCGACCATCTCGTGGGTGAGGGGGACGAGGCCCTTGGCCGCGGCCAGCTTCGGGGCGAAGTAGCTGGCCAGCTTGAGGAACTCGATGCGGACGCGGTCGATGTCGGCGCCCAGGAGGTCGGAGATCCTCTCCGCGACGTCGGGGGCGGTCCTGAACCCGTTCTCCTCGGCCACGGCGGCGATCGCCTTGGCCATCTCCCAGGGCCTGGGGGCGTCGAACGCGCGGACCGCGTCCTTGACCGCGGAGAGCCGCTTCGCGAGCTTCGAGCGCCCGTCCCATTTCCCGAAGACGAGGAAGAGCGCCGTGCCCGGCGCGGGGTCGTCGATCCACTTCGCCAGCGCGGCCTCCGCGTCGGCGGGGATGCGCTCGGCCTCGTAGACCACGACCGCGCGCTGTTCCGCGAAGAGGGACTGCGTCTGGCACGCCTCCAGGACGACGGAGCCGGCGCGGGCCGGTTCGTACTCCTCGAGGTGGATCACCTCCTTGGCCAGCGAATCGTCGCCGCACCACTTCTTCAGGTCGTCCGAAAACGCGCGCTGGAGGGCGACCTGGTCGTCCCCGTGGTAGGCGCGGATCATCGGAGCTGCGGCGATCATCGTTCCGGAGGGAGAAGGGCTACTTGTAGTCCAGGATCTCGAACTGGTTGACGCCGCGGGGGGTCTTGACCTCGACCTTGTCGCCGCGTTTGGCGCCGAGCAGCGCCTTGCCGATCGGGCTTTCGGTGGAGATGCGCCCTTCCGCGGGGTTGACGGAGTCGGAGGAGACCAGCGTGAACTCCATCGGGCGGCCGGTGGCCAGGTTCCTGACCGAGACGGTCGCGCCGAAGGTGACGGTCTCGGCGCCGGCGGTGTCGTGCGATATGATCTGGCTGCGCATCAGGCGGTCTTCGAGGAAGCCGATGCGGGCGTCGAGCTCGGCCAGCTTCTCCTTGGCCGCGTGGTAGTCGGCGTTTTCCGAAAGGTCGCCGTTGGCGCGGGCGGCCTGGAGGTCCACGATGATCGCCGGCCGCTGGACGTGCTTGATGTCGTCGAGCTCCGCGACCATCTTGTCGTAGTCGGCCTGGGTCGTCGCGATGGTGTCCGCCATGTGCTTCTCCTCGGGGGCAAAGGGGCGAATAAGCAAAAAAACGGGGTGGCAAACGCACTCCGAGTACCCGTTGAATATACATAATCGGCTAACTTTGACCCAACGCGCAAGAAGGAGCGAACATGTCCGTTTCCGAACGTTTCGACACCTCCGTCGGCCCCGAATATCCCCGCGGTTTCCGCGCCGGCGGGCTCAACTGCGGGCTGAAGGCCTCCGGGAAGCCGGACCTCGCCATGATTTGGGCCGAGGGCGGCCTGCGGGTCTTCGGGGCGTTCACGCGCAACTGCGTCTTCGCGGCCCCGGTGCAGGTCTGCCGCGAGCGCCTGGAGTGGGGCGGGAAGTTCCGCGGCGTGGTCGCCAACTCGGGCAACGCGAACGCCTGCACGGGCGAACAGGGGCTCTGCGACGCGCGCGAGATGGCGACCCTGGCCGAACGCGCGACCGGGTCCGAGGAGGGGAGCTTCCTCGTCTGCTCCACGGGCGTGATCGGGCATCCGCTGGACATGTCGCTCCTGCGCGCCGGGATCCCGAAGCTGGGCGCGGCGCTCGTCGCCGGCGAGAAGACCGAGGTCCCGTTCCAGCGCGCCATCATGACCACCGACACGCGCCCGAAGAACTTCGGCCTCGAGCTCGAGTTCGCCGGGGGCAGGGTCCGCATCGCGGGCTGCTGCAAGGGCGCCGGCATGATCCACCCGGACATGGCCACGCTCCTGGCGTTCGTCACCACCGACCTCGAGCTCCCGCAGAGCTTCGAGCCCGAGTTCAAGGCGATCGTGGACGATTCCTTCAACTCCATCACCGTGGACGGCGACACCAGCACCAACGACACGGCGCTTCTCTTCTCCGGGAACGGCAGTGGGCTCTCCTACGAGCAGCTCGGGCTGGAGGAGCAGGGCCGCTTCCGCGAAGCGCTCTTCTCGCTCTTCGCCGAGCTGGCCAAGGGCATCGTCCGCGACGGCGAGGGGGCCACGAAGTTCGTGGAGTTCCAGGTGCGCCAGGCCGAAAGCCGCGCGCAGGCCCGCCGCCTCGGCCGCTTCGTCGCCAACTCCAAGCTGGTGAAGACCGCGATCTTCGGCAACGACCCCAACTGGGGGCGCATCCTCAGCAGCCTCGGCTCCGCGGGCGAGAAGATCGACCCCGCCAAGACGGTCATCCGCTTCGACGACGTCGTCATCTTCGCCTCCGGCGAGCCCACGCATCCCCCGATGGAGGAGCTGCGCAGGATCGTCGGCGGCAAGGAGTTCGCGATCCGCATCGAGCTCGGGCTGGGCTCGGCGCAGGCCGACGTCTGGACCTGCGACCTGAGCTACGAGTACGTCAAGATCAACGCGGAGTACACGACTTGAGCTAGTCGCCAGGGACCAGGGACCAGGGACTAGTGGAACAATCGCGCCTCCGGCGTCTGAAAAAAGAACCCCGGCGGAAACCGCCGGGGTCTTTTTTTGCATGGAATGCGGAGTTCGCGGCTTAGAGCTGCGAGAACTTGCGCATGCCTTCGTCTTCCTGGATGTACCAGGCCTGTTCTTCTTCGTTGAAGATCAGCTTGGCGTCCTTGGCTTCGCCGGTCAGGGACTTGATGGCGATCTGGCCCTTGGAGGCGGTCATTTCGACGACCTGGCCGTCCACTTCGGCGACCTGCTTTTCGACCTGGCCGTCCTGCATGGCGATGGGGTTGGAGCCGGTCCAGAATTCGATGGAGTTGAGGATCAGGCCGTCGCCGACGAAGCAGACGATGCCGCCGATCCACTGCACGGGAATCCAGACGATGGCGGGGACGAAGTGACGGTCGCCCAGCGTGCCGGTCCAGTCGTAGATCTTCTTGGTGAGGGTGTAGCTGCCGTAGCAACCCGAGAAGAGGAGGGCGGCGGCCGCGACCATGGCGAGAGTGAACTTCTTCATGTTTTTTCTCCACGTGGATGGATGTTGAACCAATACTGGAAATCTAGACAAAAACAACGCTTCCCGCGCGGAAACTTTCGGTAAAAGGGCCCGGCGAAAAAGCTAGATTCGCCCCATGGCCATTCTATCGATGACGGGTTTCGGCAAGGGCGAGGGGCTTTTCCGCGGGCGGAAGTTCACGGTGGAGCTCCGGACGGTCAACGGACGCTTCCTGGAGACGACCATCCGACTTCCGCGCGAGTTCTCCTCGCTGGAGGGCAACGTCCGGCTCCGGCTGCAGGAGAAGATCCAGCGCGGCACGCTCCAGTGCCTGGTCCAGCTCTCCGGGGCCGAAAGCGCCTCCGCGGCGCCGCAGTCCCTCGACCTGGAGCAGGCGAAGCGCTATCTCGGCTTCCAGAAGGCGCTGCGCGACGAGTTCGGCGACCTGGCCCCGCTGGGCGTGCGCGACCTGCTCTCGCTTCCGGGCGTCCTGCGCTCCGACGACTCCTCCCTCTCCGACGAGGAGCTCTGGAAGCTCTTCCTCCCGGTCCTCGACCAGGCGATCGAGAAGCTGCGCGAACACCGCGCGGCCGAGGGCGAGAACCTCCGCAAGGAGCTTCTGGGCCGGCTGGGCCGCCTGGAAGGGCTTCTCGACGAGGTGGAGAAGGAGCTGCCCGAGCGGATGAAGACGACCCAGGAGCGTCTGCGCAAGTCGATCGCCGAGCTGGTCGAGGGCCGCGACGTGGACGAAAACCGCATGGAGCAGGAGATCGCGCTCCTGGTGGACAAGCTGGACGTGACCGAGGAGATCGTCCGGTTCCGGAGCCACGACAAGCTCTTCGAGCAGGCGCTGGCCGCCGGCGGCCCCCAGGGCAAGAAGCTCGGTTTCCTCCTCCAGGAGATGGGACGCGAGGCCAACACGCTGGGCACCAAGAGCCAGTTCGCGACCATGCAGCACCTGGCGATCGCGCTCAAGGAAGAGCTCGAAATCATCCGCGAGCAGACGATGAACGTCGAATAGGGAGTTTCCCGCCGGGAAAAACGCTCCGGAATTGCGAAAAAACGGGATTCGCTCTTTGCAGAAAAGAGGAATTCCGGTTTCCGCAAATCAAAATCCCTCTTGCGGGGAGCGGAAAACCGGCGAATCCGCTAAATTTATGAACATGAAGCGGCATGCTTCGAACCCTTACACACATCCCGAAACGATCGCCCCCGCAAAACGGGGGCTTTTCTTTTGCGCGGGGATTTCCGGGAGGGATCGGGCAGCGCGGGGGCGGCGCGGTCCGGGCTAGAGGTCCAGGCCGATGAAGGCGAGGTCGCAGAGGGCCATTGGCGAGGAGGAGGTCTCTCCCTTGGCGGAGAAGAGGCGCACCGTGAGCATCCGGGCGGGGAAGGGGTCGACGGGGACGTAGACGGCGCCGGGGAGCCCGCGGGGGAGCTCGACGTTGCGGATCTGCCCGCGTTCGTTCTCCAGGCGCAGCGAGACCGGGCTGACCGCCTGGCGGAGGACCGCCGCGGTGGCGCTGTCGGTGGAGCGCGAGGTGACGGCGAGGGTGTAGACCAGCTTGGGCCGGACGAAGTCGACGGCGAGGCTGTGCCAGTTCCCGCCGGCGTCGCTGGGAATCGCGACGAAGGTCGCGGGGTTCCCGTCTTCGAGCGCCTTGACGCGGGCGTCGTCCATGGAGATCGTCGCCCGGAGGATGCCGAAGGAGCCGTGCCGCGCGGAGAGGAAGAGGCTCGTCCCGCACCAGGCGAGGAGCCCGCAGAGGGCGATTCCGAGCAGGAAGAGCCCGTGCGACCGGACGGCCTTCTCCACGGCTTCGCCCCTGCGCTTGAGGCGTCCGCCCTCGAGGGACTCCTTCCCCCAGGCGCTGAGCTTCTTGTGGAGGTTGTCCACCGCCCCGAATTGCACGCCGTCGAGCGCCTTGAGCACTTCGCCCATCGACTGGTAGCGGCGGTCGGGCTCCTTGGCGAGGCAGCGCGAGACGATCTCGGAGAGCTGCGCGGGGAAGCCGGAGCGGACCTCGGAGAGCGCGGGCGGCGCGTCGTGGACCTGCTTGTAGGCCGTGGACATCGGGTTCGGGCCGGTGAAGGGCGGTTCGCCGGCGATCATCTCGTAGAGGATGATCCCGAAGCTGTAGAGGTCGGAGAGCTCGGTGATCTTGCCGCCCTGGCACTGCTCGGGCGACATGTATTCGGGCGTCCCCATCGCCATGCCGGGCGAGGTGAGCCGTTCGCCGCCGTCCATGCGGTAGGAGATGCCGAAGTCGGAGATGACGAGCCGGTCGTCCTCGTCGATCAGGATGTTCGAGGGCTTGACGTCGCGGTGCACCACGCCCTTGCGGTGCGCGAAGAGGAGCCCGCGCGCGATCTGCTTGGCGTAGTCCACCACCTGCGGCGCCTCGAGGCGCCCGCCCCTGCGGATCTTCTCGCGGAGCGTGGGGCCGTCCACGAGGCGCATGGCGATGTACTGGCGGTTCCCGATGATGCCGTACGCGTAGACCTGGATGATGTTCTGGTGCGTGAGCTGCTTCATCGAGTTCGCTTCGGCTTCGAAGCGGCGCAGCTCCTCGTCGGAGAGGTCGGCGACGGGGTCGGTGATCTTCAGCGCGACGCGGCGGTCGTAGGCGCGCTCCACGGCGAGGTAGACCTTGCCCATGCCGCCCTGGCCGAGCTTGCCGATGACGAGGTAGGGCCCGAACTCCTGCGGGTCCTGCGGCGTGGGGACGCGGTTCGGGTCGAAGCCGTTCATCGGAGGATCCCGTCGACCGCGGCGAGGCCGCGGCGGAGGCGTTGGGCCGCTTCGAGGAGCGTCTCCTCGGAGGCGGCGTAGGAGAACCGGATGCGGTGCTCGACGCCGAACGCCGCGCCCGGGACGACGGCGAGCCGCTCGTGCTCGAGCAGCCATTCGCAGAGGGCGACCGAGCCGGAGTCCGAGGAGGAGCCGAGCCTGCGGGGCAGGTCGGGCGCGGAGGTCCACTTCGAGACGTCGGCGAAGACGTAGAAGGCGCCTTCGGGTTCGGGGACGGCGAGCCCGGGGATCGCGCGGAGTTCGGAGACGAAGAGGCCGCGCCGGCGCTCGAACGCCCTGCGCATCCTCTCCACGGGCTCGAGCCCGCCTTCGAGCGCGGCGAGCGCGGCGTGCTGGCACGGGGTCGCGGGGTGGTGCGTGGTCTGGCCCTGGAGGCGCGCCATCGCCCGGGCGAGTTCGCGCGGCGAGGCGGTGTAGCCGATGCGCCAGCCGGTCATCGCGTAGGCCTTGGAGACGCCGTTGACGACGACGGTGCGCTCCGCCATTCCCGGGAACGAGGCGATGGAGACGTGCTCGGCGCCGTCGTAGACCAGGTGCTCGTAGATCTCGTCGCTGATCACGGCGAGGTCGCGCCGGACGCAGAGTTCCGCGACGGCGCGGAGTTCGTCGCGCGTGTAGACGGCGCCGGAGGGGTTGCAGGGGCTGTTGAGGACCAGCAGCTTCGCGCCCTCGCCGCAGGCGCGCTCGATGTCGGCGGCGACGGGGTGGAATCCGTTTCCGGGCGAAGTCCGCACGACGACGGGCTCGCCGCCGTAGAGCTTCACGAGCGCGGGGTAGGTGACCCAGTGGGGCGCGAGGACGATCGCCCGGTCGCCGGGGTCGACCAGCGCGGCGACCGCGTTGTTGACCGCGTGCTTCGCGCCGCTGGTCACGACGATCTGGTCGGGTTCGTAGCGGAGTCCGTTCTCGCGTCCGAGCTTGGCGCAGATCGCCTTCTTCAGCGGGAGGATCCCGTCCGGGGCGACGTAGCGCGTCTTGTGCGCGCGGATCGCTTCGACCGCGGCGTCTTCGATCGGTCCGGGCGTGTCGAAGTCGGGTTCGCCGGCGCCGAGGGAGACGATGTCCGCGCCCTCGGCCTTGAGCGCCTTGGCGCGGGTGTCGATCGCGACGGTGAGCGAGGGCTCGATCTGCTGGACGCGCCTGGAGAGCTTCATGCCGCGAAATTTAGCAATCGGCGGAGGGCCGGTCCGCGGTCAGTCCTCCTGCATGCGGCTGCGGATCCGTTCGCGCAGCGAGAGGACGAACGGCGCGGCGACGTCGGCGGCGAAGATGGCGCCGAGCGCGCTCGCGACCAGCGTCCCGGCGACGCTGCGGACGTAGGCGCCGGGGAAGAGGAAGAGCGGCGCGAAGACGGCGCAGGCAACGAGCATCGAGAAGGCGGTCTGGACGCCGGTCGTCCGGAGGACGAAGGGAAGCGAGCCGGGCCCCTCCTCGCGGTGCCGGTGCTGGACGTTGATGACCGCGCAGACGACGAGCCCGACGGCCAGCGGCATGAGCGGCGCGTTGACCGGGTTGAGGCCCGCCGGGCCGGAGTAGATCCAGGCGACGGTCGGGACCGCGCCGACGAGGACGGGCAGCAGGATCTCGAAGAGCGCCGCGCGCAGCCCGAGTTCGAACCAGAGGAGCAGGAGGACCAGCAGGACGGTGGCCGTCCAGATGCGCGGCAGCGCGGGGAGCGTGCGTTCCACGAACCGGCCGACGGCCACGGGGGAGCCGCCGAGCTTCACGCCGAGTCCGTCGGCGAGCGGCTCGAGCGAGCGGACCAGGGCCGCGGCCTTCCGCCCGTCGCCGGGAGGGAAGTCGGGCAGCATGACGATGGTGTTCCGGTCCTGGAGCGCGGCCACGCGCCGGATCTCGGGCGGCATCATCTCCTCGCTCGGGGCGGAGCCCGGGAGCCGCGCGAGGAACTGCTTCGCCAGGTCGCGCGCCTCGGGCGGCATCTTCTCCAGCATCGGGTCGCGGAGGATCTCCCGCAGCTCGTCGAAGATCTCCTCCTTCTCGCGGACGTCGGAGAGCTGGAGCTGCCCGGAGTGCACGACGAAGCGCTTGACCAGGCGGTTCTTCTTCATCCAGCCCTTGAGGGCCTCCTTCGCGCGCTCGCAGGACTCCGCGTCCTCCGCCTCGACCAGGATCGGGTTCGGGCGGACGATCTGCGCCTCGTCCATCAGCGCCGAGGCCGTGTCGCCCGCGGCGAGGCCGAACGCCTCGAGCCGCTTTTCGAACGTGATCGGCATTCCGGATCCGAACGACGCCGCGAGGACGACGGCGATCGCGCCGGCCATCCAGCCCGTGCCGCGCAGGGGCGCGCGCTGGAAGTACCGGATGTTGTGGCGCACCGTCCCGCGGACGCGGAAGGGGCGCCGGCTCTGCGCGAGCTGCAGCATGGCGGGGAAGACCAGGAGCACGGCCACCGTCTGCGAGAGAATGCAGAAGCCGCCGATGCGCCCGAAGTCGGCCACCCAGCGCATCTCGACGAAGCAGAGCGAGAAGGCGCAGACCGCCCAGACGAGGCAGCCGAGGACGATGCCCGGTCCGGTCTCCAGCAGAAGGGTCTCCATCGACAGCTTCGGGCCCATCCCCTTGAGCCGTTCCTCCTGGTAGCGCCCGAGCATGTGCGTCTCGATCTCCACGCCCACGGCGAAGAAGAAGACCGAAAGCAGCGCGGTGAGGAGCGTGACGCTGTGCAGCGCGCGGTGGGCGAGCGCGAGCGTCCAGAGCAGCGCCATCGAGCTCGGGACGACGGAGAGCAGGACCATGCGGAGCTGGAACTTGAAGAAGAGCAGGAGAAGGAGAAGGACGGTCGCGCCCGCGACGAGGACGTAGGCGGGGATCCGGTCGAGGATGGCGGCCGAGGCGGAGGCTTCGGCGACGTCGCCGGTGTAGTGGACCTCGCTCCCGGGCGGCAGTTCGGCCCGGACGGCCGAGTCGATCGCCCGGAAGAGGGCGTCGGCCTCGCGGATTCCGGACACGTCGCCCTCGGGCAGGACGTACATCGCGGCGATCTTCCCGTCGCGGCTGCCGACGTGGTCGACGAAGACGGGGAGCGACGCCTCGCGGATGCGCTTCAGGTTCCAGGGAAGCGCCGTGTCGCCCTCCGAGAGGGGGACGACGAAGGGGTTGGCCCGCGCGGAGAGGCGCTCGGCGGCGGCCCGCGCCTCGTCGCGGACCCGCTCCAGGTCGTCGACGTCCACGTAGTAGAGCCAGTTGCGCGCGAGGAACGCGGAGTCGGTGCGGTGGAGCGCGAGGCGGATTCCGGGCATCGCGCCGATCTTCTCCTCCAGGGAGCGCATGGCGCGGAGGTTCGCCTCGCCGTCCTCGCCCCGGACGACGGCGATCAGCATGCTCGACGGCGCGGCGCCGGAATTTCCCTGCCCGAAGAGCGCGCCGACGGAGGGGCGCCCGCCCAGCTTCGAAAGCTCGAGAGCCGCGAAGAGCGTGGCGGCGAGCGCGCAGAGCAGCACGACCTTGGGGTAGCGCTGGAGCCGCTGGAAGAAGTGGCAAATGAACGTGCTCATCCGCAGAAACCTATATTCCAATATGTAGAATAAAGGCCGCGATGGAAACCGTGAAACTCCGCAAAACGGCGAAAGGGCTGGCCATGGCCGCTTCGGTCCTGGCCTTCTCCGCGCTCGCCGTCCCCGCGGTCGCGGAGGAGGGCGGTCCGGAGGCCGCGGAGGACCTGCGCGGGGAGGGGCTGCGCACCGAGGCCGACCTCGAGGGCGGCGCGCCCGAGGCGCTCTCCGACACGCTGGAGGCCTCGAACGGGATCAAGCTGCTGCTGGAGTCGCGCTCGCTCGCGCTCGACCTGGTCGCCTGGCCGTTCGAGCACGTCGTGCAGCCGCTGCTGGGAGCCGCGCTGAGCCCCTTCGTCCCGCCGCTGGAGTACTTCTTCGACGAGAACGTGCCGGAACGCGCGACGAAGCTCGTCACGTTCGGGAAGGAGGGGAACGTCCAGGCCTTCCCCTACCTCGTGATCCGCAGCGGCGCTTCGTCGGCCTTCGGCGCGGCCTACATGCAGCATTCCGCGTCGTCGCCCCGCCGCTACGACTTCTCCCTCAAGCTGGAGCGGGCCGTGGACCTGGACTGGACCGCGGACGCCGCGGGTTCCCTCCTCCTCCCGGGCGATTTCCTGCGCTACCGCACGAAATTCAACCTGCGCCGCGAACGCGACACCCGCTTCTACGCGCAGGACGGGTTCAACCTCCTCGTCTCCGACTCCAGCTGGAGCTGGCGCAACGGTCTCTCGTGGAAGATCGGCTCGGTCTCGATGTCCGCGGACGCGATCTGGACCTCGCACCGGAACCGGACGGACCAGGAGGTGCACGAACGCTCCTACAAGCGCTACGAGGGGAACCTCTGGGCGGAGCAGCACTACCTCTCGCTGCTGGAGCGCGGGCTCCACGACAATTACGGCGAGTGGGCCTTCTCCGGGACGGTCGGGCAGAACTTCCTCGAAAGCTCCCACGCGCCCACGAAGGGCTTCCGCTGGGAGTTCGGGACGAAATGGGGGATGCCGGAGGGCTACGGCGAATACCTGCTCTTCTCGGGGAAGTTCGAGCACGCGCTGCTCCTCGGGAAGAAGCACTACGAGCTGAGCCGGAAGGAGCACCGCGAGAACCTGCGCTACTTCCGGAAGTTCTCGTTCGACGACGCGGTGCGCCTGCTCGACCCGGCGGAGATGCAGCGCCTCTACCTGGAGCGCAAGGTGCTGGTCAACTACGTCTCGTGGCGCCGCCTGGTGCAGATGGACGACGAACGCGCGCCGTTCGACGCGACGCCGGCGGTGGGGAAGACCACGCCGCTGCGCGGCTACGACGGCTCGCGCTTCTGCGGCGTCTCCGCGCTGACCTGGACGCTGGAATACCGCTTCCCGCTGATCCGGAAGGTGGACGGCGTCTTCTTCGACGAGTACGCCTACCTCTATCCCGGCGAGGAGGAGTTCGCCGACGGCACGGTCCGCAACTCGTGGGGGCTGGGCGTGCGCGTGCGCAACCCCGAGTTCTACTTCTTCCGCGCGCAGCTCGCGTTCCACGGGTTCGACGGAATCGCGTTCCTGATGACGATCGCGCCGGAGTTCTGGAGATGACCATGGAGACTGAGAAGGCGGCGCCCGAAGAGGTCGTGCTCGTCCCGGTCTACCGCGGGGGCGCGGCGTTCGCGCGCTTCCTGGACGACCTGCTCGGGCGGGTCTCCCCGGACCGGGTCCTGGTCGTGGACGACGGCTCGGACGACGGGAGCGCGGAGACCGCGCTGGCCCGCGGCGCGAACTGCGTCCGCTTTCCGGAGAACCGCGGGAAGGGCGCCGCGCTCGAGGCGGGCCTGCGGTGGTGGACGGAGCGCGGCGCGCAGCGGATCGCGACGCTCGACGCGGACGGCCAGCACCCCGCGTCCGTCCTGCCGGAGCTCTTCGCCCGGGCGCGGGAGACGGACGCGGGCGTCGTCGTCGGCGCGCGCGACCTGGAGTCCGCTAAGATGCCGCGCGCGCGGCGGTTCAGCAACCGGACGACGACGGCGATGCTCTCCGCGCTCGCCGGGGTCCCGCTCTTCGACAGCCAGTGCGGATGCCGATGCTACTCCTCGCGCGTCGCGACGCGCGGACTCTTCCCGGAGAGCGGGCGGTTCGCGTGGGAGTCCGAGGTCCTGGTGCTCGCGGCCCGCGCGGGCGAGCGGATCGAGCGGATTCCGATTCCGGTGGTCTACGCCCCCCGCGGGGAGTCGGGCTCGCACATCTCGCACGTGCGCGACACGCTGCGCTTCCTGAAGCTCTGGTTCCGGCTGTGGAGGCGGTTCGGGTTCGCGCGTCCGCCGCGGCGACCCTGACTTCCGCCCCTCAGTTCCGTCCTTCCGCGGATTCCCTCTCCGCCGCGGCGACCAGCTCCTGCACCGGAAGTCCGGCGATCCATCCGCCCTCGAGCGCGCAGACGAGCTCGTCGCCGTCGAGCGCGCACGAACTGGGCGCGGAGGGGAGGAACGCGAGCTTCCTCGAGCTCCCGTCCTCCTCCACGAGGAGCAGGCGGTCGGGCTGGGGGACCAGGAGGCGGTTCCCGAACCAGACGGGCGCGGCCCACGAGGGCTTCAGGCCCGGGACGCGGATCTCCTTCGCTTCCGGGGCGGCCGCGCCGGAGGGTTCGTCCAGGAGCGCCAGCTCGCCGGAGCCGCGCTGCACGGCGAGACGGCCGCCGCCGGCGACCATGTGGATCGGGTCGTTGTTCGGCGCGTCGCGCGAGGGAAGGTGGGGGAGCAGTTTCCAGCTTTTCTTCGAGACGGGCTGGATCTGCGCGTTGGCGAGCGCGCAGAGGACCGCGCCGTCGGTCTGGGACATCAGCGCGAGCGGCTGGTTGAACTCGAAGACGCGCGCCGCCTCGGGCGCGAGAAGGACGACGCGGCCGTCGGGGTAGCCGACGTAGACCTGCTTCCCGTCGGCGAGGAGGTGCGAGGGGACGAGGTCGTCGGAGAGAAGGCGCAAGCCGCGCGCGGCGAGGTCGCCGACGAACCACTGCACGAGCGACGTGTCGGGGGCGACCTGCGAGAGGACGGCGATTCCGTTGTCCGTCGGCGCGGCGAAGAGGATTTCGCCGCGGACCTCGGCGGAGGCGGCGGGGGCGAGCGCGGAGTCGAGGCGCAGGACGCGGTTCGGCTCCGCGGCCGCGAAGAGGCGGTTCGGCCCCTGCGCGGCGAGCGCGAGCGCGCCCGAGCGGATTCCGGAGGCGGCGGGGGCGCGCGT
>JAGCEZ010000051.1 GCA_017650365.1 Fibrobacterales bacterium
CGCGACCGGGAGGATTTCGCCCATGCAGAGCTGCCTGCGCGCGTCGCGGACCTCGTCCATCGACTTCGGGCGGTGGAGCCTGCGCAGGTTCTCCAGCTCGGGCAGCCAGCCGAGCTCGTTCCGGAGCGATTCGGGAAACCGCTCGGGCAGGCGCAGGCTTCCGAGCCCCAGCGCGGCGGAGACCAGATTGCGGAGGAGGCGCTGCTCGATCCGCGCCTCGTGCATCCTCTCCGAGACGGGATAGACGGGGAGGATCTCGCCCGTCCACGGCGCGCCGGGATCGACCTCCTCCAGTTCGGGATGGACGATCTGCGGACCGCGGAAGAAGCCGACCTTGCCCGAGACGATCCAGTTCGTGCCGCGCGCCAGCTTCCGCGCCCACGACTGCGCGTAGTGGAAGAAGACCAGCTCGAGGGAGCCCGTGCCGTCCTCCACGCGGACCACGAGGCGCGGCCTGCGCCCGGGGACGAGGTTGCCGGAGACCACCTGCGCGCGCACGACCGCGTCGTCGCCCTCGCGGAGGTCACCGATCCGCTTCAGCTTCGTGCGGTCGATCCAGCGGAGAGGGGCGCGGCGGACCAGGTCCTCGACCGAATGGACGCCCGAGGCCTTCAGCGCCGCGATCCGCGTCGCGCCGAGCTTCGGCAGCATGGAAAGTTCGTGGACCACGAGGGAGCTCCGCCTTCTTTCCGACCAAGATAGAAAGGCGCGCGGGTCAATCCTGCACGCAGCGGAGCAAGTGTTCTTCGTACCAGTCCTTGTCGTACGATTGTTGAAAGAATGCGGGGTCTGTTTCCGGTTTTTCGTAAAAGTAGTGTGTGCATTCTTTGTCTATCAAGTGACAAGTGGGGCTTTTCCTGTCCCTCCCCTCCGGGAGGACCCAGATTAGTCTTTGCCGGAATTTTTCCGCCGGTCCGTCATCGGGGGCCGCTCTATTTGCATACATCACGCTGTCTACAAGAGGCATGAGATCCTTGTTGTCGGACATGTACGTCATAAACGGGGCCGCAGCCAGGTACTCCTTTTCCGTTGGAACGTGCCATCCGGCCGGGCAAAGGCCGCGATGAGGCAAGGAAAGAAGGCCTTCCACGTATGCATTGTCATAGACCGTGTCAATCAACAGCGCCGTCGTCCAGGCATAAAGTGCTCCATCAGTGCAGGTCGTATCGTCGTTCACGCAATGTTTGCGCGCTTCGACCCACGTCGTCGCGGAACCTTGCCGGTTTCCTCCGGATTCGAACTTTCCCAAAATCAAGTCGTCGATCATCCAGACGCCGTGGCCCCAATCAAGGCATCGATAGCTCTTCCCGTCGCGATAATCGATCATGATTCCGTTGGAGTCGCATTTCGACGGCTTTTCGCCGCGCAACACCCACACTTCGCCGTTGCAGAAATAGTCCGCGTCCCAGTCCTTGACGCGCGCCAGCAAACCTTCGTAGGCGGCGTTGCACGCGGGAAGGTCGGAAAAACGCCGCACCTCCAAATCGCCGCTCGCGACGATCTTGTCCTCGCCGCACGAAACGAAAAATGCCGCCAATGCAGCGAAAAGCGCCGAAACCGCATGGCATCGCCTTTTTTCGCTCCATTCCATATTTGTGAATATAGTTTATGGGAAACGAGGAGGGGAACATGGTCAAGCACGCCGTCATCGCCGCATTCGTCATGCTGTTCTGCGTTTCCTTTGCATATGGCGGGGAAAACGATTTTTACGATTGCAAGCCCAGCACTTTCGACCCCGGCAACACGGTGGACACCGCCTGGGTTACGGGCGAATACCGAATCGAGCATCTGCGAATCGTAGGCCACTACGCCATCTTCGCCGTTCTCTGTGACGATCCCATTGCTCCATCTGGCAATGACGCATACATGTACCCTTATCTCGCCTATGACATTTCCGGCGACTACGGTTCGCAGAAATATGCACTTCTGCTTGCTGCAGTTGCCAATGACCAAAACGTCTCCTTCCACTTAACTCAAAACCACGCAACCGATCCAACGTACCTTACTCCGTGGAACCATGTTTGCGAAGTGGATAATGTCAATATCCACGGTAAACCCAAAGGTTCTCTCTAAACGGAGTTTCCGGAAATGCGCGCCGCCCACAGAATCTTCTTCGTTTTGGCGGTCTTCTGTTCCGTCGCTTGGAGCACCGAATGGGTTCCAGGGCAGACTTATTTCCAAGGCGACACCGTAGAGCTTGACTGGAGCACATGGATGCTTGTCGCGCCCACGAACGCCGGTTGGGAACAGTTGCCGCCTTATTCCGCGTCGCTCTCCGCGGTTTGGCAACCCGTTTCAATCGACACTTGCGCAAGAGCGTGGAAGAGCGGCGGCGCATACGTCCAGAACCAGGTCGTGCTGGATTCCGGCCGATTGTGGCGGTTGACGCTCCCAAGCAACGCCGGATGGGAGAACTGGCGCCCACAATCAGCTTTTCTTTGGGCCGTTTGGTCCGATGCCGGCCCCTGGGAGGATTACGGCGGCTGCCTGAGCCCCTCCGACCGGGACAGCGATGGTGTCCCGGATATCGTCGGCGCGATTCTGGAAACGAACGGCGACATCTCCCTCTTCGGCCATCCCGACCGATGGTTCGTGGACGATTCCAACCGCGCCGTCGTTTACGACTTTTCCTCGGTTCCGGGATACGAAGGCTCGGATTCCGTCCAGCTCGTCTTGCCGCCGCCGATTGATCCGCCAACGCCGTCTTTCTTGAAACCAGTGCCCGTCTTTTCCATCGCAACCGCATCCCAGCGAAATCTGCCGAGAGTTCCCGAAGGATACCACTTCATCGGACCGGAAATCCGGATTTCTCTCCTAAACGGAACGGACTCGCAAGCGCGCCTTGTTCCGATTCCGCTTCCGGGCAGAGTCCGCAATGCATCGCTCTCGGATGTGCTTGCGTTCGTCCACGAAGGAGACACCGTTTGGCATTCCGTTCCCGTGCTCTATTTCGGAGGCAAAAAGGCGATCGTCCGGGTTTACGGAACGACGGCAATCCGATTCGCCGTCAAGGAAAAGGACGTCGTATGGTCCCCCGGTTACGAACAGACGAATTTCTCCAATTGGGCGTTATATCCCGGAGATAGGACCTTCGGCCGGCGAAAAGAGATGTCTAATTCCCCCACCTTCTTTTCGGAAGGAGAAATCAAGCCGATGTTGAGAGTCGAATCGCCTATTGGCACGGCGGGTTGGTACGAGAAAATGGACATCTATCAAGATTCCGTCATCCGGCCCGCAATCGCAAAGGCGACGATGCTTGGGGTCAACACATTGGACTTCACCTTTTATGCGGATAGCGCCGTACAAGGCGCCTCAGACTGTTTAAACGATTTCAGCGATTGCTATAACTTGGTTCGCAGCATTGAGTTCCGCCAGTGGGTGACCGAAATCCGGAGGCACAATGAAACGACTCCGGGACGTCCGCTTCGTCTTCGCATCCGTTTATATGCATCCCCCGAAACGTTAAGCTCGTTTTTCTTCCACTTTCAAATCGGATTCTATTGCGCCGGCAAGTCGCCCTGCCCGATTTCGGTAAATGACCGCGACCAATACATGCAGGATCATTGGGCCAACAGGTTGAGAACCGAATCATTGGGGAAAGCCGACACCAGCTCCTTGAACTACTTCAATCTGCGCAACGAGTTTGTCCGAAGGTTTCTTAAAATTTTTTACCGCGTTGCCATCGACGAAGTGCAGAGCATCACCGGCGACGACATTGAAATTGACGCCGTGACGCTTGTTTTGGACGCCGATGGCGAAACGGGCTTGTCTCAACTGCCGCCCGTGGATTCGGTCGTCTCTGGTTTTAGCACACGCCCTGTACATCAGATTCTGATGTTCCCTTCCGATACCGCGGTGGGCGGCGGAGTGTTCCAGCGCTCATGGTGGGAACATCAAATGCCTCATTTTGACAGCATTATGGCGTTCTTCAGAGACCGGAAGGAGGTCTTGCATGGGATATATGCGGATTTTGCGCAAACCGTGGCGGAAATCGAGCCGACATTCACGGGGAAAGCGCATCTGGCTCCTGCCATCTTCTATGAAGACTGGCCCGGCGATGCACTCTACCGCGGAGCGCTGAACGGATACGACTTGGTTCGCGGAACGGGCATCCGGCTTTACCACCACGGCATGTATCCTGTTCCATTCCAAATGCAACGCGCAACGCAGGCGTTCACGATCGGCATTCGAAACGCGGTCAATCTTTTGACTGGACGCGACTCGACCATGGATTTCGACACGGAGATGACCTGGGCCCATTGGGACAAAAGAATCATTACGAACGGCGTTGCACGGGCCGCTTCTCTTGGCGACACCATCGCCGATAAAGGCACTTGGTGGGAGCGCGACTTCCTCACGGCGGAAAACGCAAATAATTTCCGCGACCAAGCGGATGCGGCCATCCAGGCGGATGCCGCAGGATATGCTCTGTGCAACTGGAGCATTCAGGATGTTCTAGACGGCTCGAACAACAAGGCCGACTCGTCCGATTCCACGAAAACGAAATGGAGAAGGATTCTTGGTGACGCAGACGATGAGCATATTTACGGAGAAGGAGGCGTCATTTCAGTCGGTCCAGACACCATTCGAAGAAGAATTGCCGTCTATATCTCCGATCCAGTGGCATTGCTGACACAATTGAGCGGCACCTGGATGGATATGCTTTACGGAACAGGGAACTGGTACGACTCTCCTGGCGGATTGTTCGGGAAACTCTTGCGCTTCTGCGACGAGCACTGCGAGCTATCCGTCGTCAACGACGCGATGATTCTGGACACCGAGGGCGCGATCCTGGATCTTTACGACGAAATTTGGATAGCCTATCCCGACACCAATTCTCGTCCTGGAATTCGAGATTCTTGCATCGCAAGAACAGAACGAGGCGCGGCCTTTGGATATTTGCGCACCCATTTCGCGCCATTGCCGGCGCCCCAATTCCCGATAGAATTGCATCCCGCGACATTCTAGGCAGAATCAATCCTGCACGCAGCGCACGGATGCCGTGCTGATCTTTCGCACCGCGGCCATCTTCACGTCATCTGACAGGCCGATTCCGACTAATATCGCCTGCTCGTCGTCCTCTTCCGCAGCGCTCCAAAAAGCCGCTCCTTGCAATTTCGACCACGCTTCGTTCCAACAGCAGACACTGACGACATATCTTGTGCATGTGGTTCCCCATGCCAATTGTCGTTCCAAACTCCCGCCGGGAAGAGCCGACCAGCCGAAAGCATCTACGCCGTTTCCGTCAGTCCAGCCTTCGATTGATCTCAGCTTTTTGCTGGCGGCACTTGAATCCGTCAACTGCACGAACGCGACGAGCCGTTCCCATTCCCCTTGCGTTGGAACGTGCCATCCTGCCGGACAGATGCCACGATGAGGCTTTCCAACAAGGGCGCTTGCGCCCATTGCGGCGTATTCCACGCAGAATCCCATCGCCGTGTTCCACTGGTAAAGCCCGCCGTATTTCGCGCAGTTCGTGGAATCATCGCCATAACAGTACTTCTGCGCCTGCGCCGCAGAGGCGACGATTTGCGTTCCATAGTGATGGACCTGTTCGCCGAAGTCGAGATTTTCGGCCATCCAAACCTGGTCGCCGATCTTGACGCACTTGTAGACGCGTCCGTCGCGGGAGTCCGTGAACGTTCCGTCCTCGCCGCACTTCGAGACGGAATCGTCCGGGACGACGCCGGCGCCACAGGTCCGTTCGTATTCCGCTGGTTCGAGCTCGACCTTCCACCCTTCTTCGCCGCAGGTGTAGAGCATCCGCTCGTCTTCGACGAAGACCGCTTCGCCGGCGTTTTCCACCGTGCATGAACCGAGGTCCGAGACGGAGGCGACTTTCGGGGCGCTTTCCAACCCCACGGAATCCTCGCACGCGGACAGGGAAAGAGCCGCGACGGCCAGCGCCGCGATCCGCGTCGCGCCGAGCTTCGGCAGCATGGAAAGTTCGTGGACCACGGGGAGTTCCGCCTTCTTCGCGACCAAGATAGAATAGAAAGACAGGGATGAGGTTCGGCGAAGATGACGATAATCCGCGGAGCGGAACGCGGAATTCTCCGCGCATTCCGCATCCCCGCGCGCCCGTTGTCTATATTGCGGGAAAGAAGGAGGCGCCCATGACGCAACGGGGAAAACCGGCCGCGCTCGCCGCGTTCGCGCTGTTCCTGTGCGCGGTCTCCGCATTCGCGCAGGAGTGCGCCGTCTACGACCGTTTCTCGGGACCGGAGGGATTCGGCGCCCGCCTGACCACGGCATGGTGGGGTTCGTGCGTCGCGAAATACGTCGACCCGCAGGACGGGAACGAATACGTCGTGCGGATCCGCAACGTCAACCGGAGGACGTCGTTCGGGGAAAGGGCCCCGGCGTCGTGGGGCGACACCGTCATGATGGAGAATCTGCGCCACGTGACGCCCGGCAGCGAATGCCTGTTCGGCGACTGCCGCGGCCACGGGCGCGTCTATCCGGTCGAGGAGATCGAAACGGTCTGTCCCGAAGGATGGCGCCCCGTCGGCGAAGAGCTGCTGCCGTGGGACGAGGAGGACGCCATGTTCGTCAAAGGAATCGACGCGGACGAACTGCGCGATTCGGTCTGGAACAGGGGAACCATTTTCGGACGTCTCGTGAACGGACGCATCGTGAACGAATCCCCGCGGCCGCGCGACGACGTCTGGCAGATGCACGGCGGAAGCCCGCACCTCACGAAGAACGGCGTCCGGCGGATCCCCGGCGAGACCCTGCTCTGGAAGGAGCGCCTCAAGCTCTTCCGGATCAGGTACGACACGCAGGGCAATCTCCGCAAGTCGCCGTACGTCTGGCCCGCCGACATCGGGCGCGTCCGCGTGACCAAGACGGGAATCCGCTGCGGCAAGGGAGACCGACCGCCCGTCGGGGTTCCCGTCGCCGACGCAATCCTGCAATGGGAGAAGGAACGGTCGATTTCCCGTGGCCCGCTGGAGAAGCCCGCGCTCGGAATAGGCGACCTGTTCTTTCCGTGATTCCGCCGGCGGCTCCTCCTCCGTTTTCGTCCCCGAAAAAATTTTCCGCGCCATTTGCAATCCGTGCGAGAAAAGATTACTTTGGGAGCAAGGACAGGAGAGAACGTGAGCTTCGACGGAACCGACACGCTCAAACTCTATCTCGACGACATCCGCCGGACGAAACCGCTTCCGCGCGAATACGAGACCGCCCTCATCCGGCTCTGCAAGGAAGGCAACGCGCAGGCGCGCGAACGCATCGTCCAGGCGAACATGCGCTTCGTCCTGAAGGTCGCCCTGCAGTACCGCAACAGCCCGCTTCCCATCACCGACCTCGTCAACGAGGGCTCGATGGGCCTGCTGCGCGCCATCGAAAGCTACGACCCCTCCATGGGGCTGAAGTTCATCAGCTACGCCGTCTGGTGGATCAAGGCGTTCATCGTCCGCGCGATCGACGAGAACGGCAACCTGATCCGCATCCCCTCGAACCAGCACCTCCGCATCCGCAAGGCGCTGCGCGAGAACGAGGACGGGGCGCAGCTCGACGAGGACGTGCGCCGGATGCTGAAGATGGGCGAATCCGGCGTGGGGATCGACAGCGCGGTTCCGGGCGAGGAGCGCACCTGGGCCGAACGGCTCGCCGACGAGAGCAGCCCCGCGCCCGACGTCGTGGCCGACACGATGCTCCGCGAAAAGGTCCTCCGCGACCTGATCAAGACGCTGCCCGAGCTGGAGGCGACCGTCGTCCAGAACATCTACGGCATCGACCGCGACCAGCCGATGACCCTGCGCGAAGTGAGCGAAATGCTCGAGATCTCGCACGAGCGCATCCGCCAGATCCGCGACAAGGCGATCCGCCACCTGCGGATGCACAACGTCCGCGTCCACCTGCGCGAACAGCTCGAAGCCTGCCAGGACTAGGCGGGGCGGCCCCCGCGCGCATCTATATTTGGGTCCGCGCATGCAGACCATCCTCGAAATCCTCCGGAAAAGCACCGATTTCCTCCAGCGCAAGGGCGTGGAGAACGCCCGTTTCGACGCGCAGCAGCTGATCGCGCACGGGCTGGGGATCGGCCGGATGGACCTCTACCTGCAGTTCGACCGCCCGCTGGACGAATCCGAGCTCGCCAGGCTCCGCGACCTGGTGGCCCGCCGCGGCCGGAGGGAACCCCTGCAGCACATCCTGGGCTCCACGGGGTTCCGCGGGCTGGACGTCAAGTGCGACGCCCGCGCCCTGGTGCCGCGCCAGGAGACCGAGCAGATGGTCGAGGTCGCCCTGTCGTTCGCGACCGCGCCGTCGGGGCGCCTCCTGGAGGTCGCCACGGGAAGCGGCGCCCCCGTCCTGGCCTTCGCGCAGGAGCGGCCCGGCTGGAGCTGCGCGGCGACGGACCTCTCGCCCGAGGCGCTCGCGCTGGCCCGCGAGAACGCGGCGCGCAACGGCCTGGAGGGGCGCGTGGAGTGGTTCCAGGGCGACCTGCTCGCCCCGCTCGCCGGAAACAGGCCCTTCGACCTGATGATGGCGAACCTGCCCTACATTCCCTCCGGCGACATCGACGGGCTGCAGCCCGAGGTGCGCGACCACGACCCTCGCCTCGCCCTGGACGGCGGGCCCGACGGCCTCGACCTCGTCCGCCGGCTCCTGAAGGAGGCCCCCGCGCTCCTGGTCCGCGGCGGCCGGCTCGTCCTCGAGATCGGCCACGACCAGAAGGAGGCCCTCTCCGCGATCGCGGGCGAGGCGCCCGAATGGTCCCTCGAGGGGTTCCGCAGGGACCTCGAGGGGGTCGAGCGGATTCCCGTGCTGGAGCGCCTCTGATGGAGAAGATCCTCGCCATCGTCCTGGGGCTGGCGATTCCGCAGGCGCACGTCCTCTTCTTCCTCAACCCCTTCCTGCTGGGGCTGATGATGGTGATCACCTTCTCCTCCCCCGTCCCGAAGCAGGCGCACGGGACGACGTTCCGGATGGAGCTGCGAGCGCACCTGATCTCCGCCGCGCTGATCCTGCTGCTCTGGGGCGCCTTCCGCCTCTTCGGCTTCCCGCAGAACGTGCTGCTCGCGGGCGTGGTCCTCTGCCTCGCGCCGCCGGCCAACGCCGCCCCCACGGTCGCCAAGGTGCTCGGCGGGAACGCCGTGCTCGCGCTCAAGGTCTACCTCGTCGGGAACGTCGTCGCCTGCTTCTCGATTCCGCTCGTCCTCGGCCTCTTCACGCACGAAACGGGCGACTTCTGGGGAAGCGTCCGGGCGATCTTCGCCTCGATCCAGCCGATCATCGCGATTCCGCTGGCCCTGGCGCTCGGCTTCCGCGCCTTCTACCCCGAGATCGCGGACTTCTTCGCCCGCATGCAGAAGCACAGCCTGCACATCTGGACCGCGTCGGTCTTCTGCATCATCTCCAAGGCGGGGCACGACATCCGCGAAATGGGCGTGGAGCGGCTGTGGGAGAACGGGACGCTGCTGCAGATCGCGCTGCTCTCCGCGGGGCTCTGCGGGCTGCTCTACTTCCTGGGCTGGGTCACCGAGCGCCGGGGCCACCCGATCGAGGCGATGCAGAGCCTGGGCCAGAAGAACACCCTGCTCGTGCTCTGGGCCGCGCAGCTCTACGCCGGGCCGATCGCCTCGCTGGGCCCCGTCTTCTACGTCATCTGGCAGAACATCGTGCTGGCGCTGCTGATCCGCAACCGCGAAAAGCTGAAGGCGCGCGAAGGCGCCGCCTCGCCGGCCGGCTCCTAGCCGTTTCCTATATTTCCCTCCGTCACCGGGGTGCCGCCGGAAACGCCGACGGCTGAGAACAGACCCGCGAACCTGATGCTCTTAGCAGAGCCGGAGGAAGTGATGGCCGACAACGCCGCGCGCGAAGCGCGTTTTCCCGTCGACAATTCCAGGATCTCCCGCGGGCCGATCTTCGGCTCCCGCAAGATCTACGTGCCCGGGGAGCTCTTCCCCGACATCCGCGTGCCGATGCGCGAGATCCGGATCGAGGACCGGGCGCTGGACGACCGCGTCGTGGTCTACGACCCGAGCGGCCCCTACACCGAGCTCGACCCCGACGTCGACCTGACGCGCGGCCTGCCCGACGTCCGCTCCGCGCAGATCCTCGCGCGCGGCGACTGCGAGCGCCTGGAGGGGCTCTCGTCCGCCTACGGCCGCGCCCGCGCGGAGGACCCCGCCCTGGCGGAGATCCGCTTTCCGGGCGTCCGCGCCCCGTTCCGCGCGAAGCCCGGGCGCAACGTCACGCAGCTGCACTACGCCCGCCGCGGGATCGTCACGCCCGAGATGGAGTTCGTCGCGATCCGCGAGAACCTGCTGCGCGCGAACCGGGCGCGCCTCCCGCAGCACGCGGGCGAGCCGCTCGGCGCGAACATCCCGCGGGAGGTGACGCCGGAGTTCGTCCGGTCCGAGATCGCCGCGGGCCGCGCGCTGATCCCCGCGAACGTCAACCACCTCGAGCTCGAGCCGATGGTCATCGGGCGCAACTTCTCGGTGAAGATCAACGCCAACATCGGCAACTCCGCGATCTCCTCGGGCATCGAGGAGGAGGTCGAGAAGATGGTCTGGGCGACGCGCTGGGGCGCCGACACGGTGATGGACCTCAGCACGGGGAAGCACATCCACGAGACGCGCGAGTGGATCGTCCGCAACAGCGCGGTCCCGATCGGCACGGTGCCGATCTACCAGGCGCTGGAGAAGGTGGACGGCCGCGTGGACGAGCTGACGTGGGAGATCTTCCGCGACACGCTGGTCGAGCAGGCGGAGCAGGGGGTGGACTACTTCACGATCCACGCCGGCGTGCTGCGGCGCACCGCGGAGATGGCGGCGAAGCGCACGACGGGCATCGTCTCGCGCGGCGGCTCCATCCTCGCGAAGTGGTGCCTGGACCACGGCGAGGAGAACTTCCTCTACACCCACTTCGAGGAGATCTGCGAGATCCTGAAGGCCTACGACGTCGCCTTCTCGCTGGGCGACGGGCTGCGGCCCGGATCGCAAGCCGACGCGAACGACGAGGCCCAGTTCGACGAGCTGAAGACGCTGGGCGAGCTGGCGCAGGTCGCCTGGAAGCACGACGTCCAGACGATGATCGAGGGTCCCGGCCACGTGCCGATGCAGCGGATCCGCGAGAACATGGACAAGCAGCTGGAGTGGTGCCGCGAGGCCCCGTTCTACACGCTCGGGCCGCTCGTCACCGACGTCGCCCCCGGCTACGACCACATCACCACCGCGATCGGCGGGGCGATGATCGGCTGGATGGGGACGGCGATGCTCTGCTACGTCACGCCCAAGGAGCACCTCGGCCTCCCGAACCGCGACGACGTACGCGACGGCGTGGTCACGTTCAAGATCGCCGCCCACGCCGCGGACCTCGCGAAGGGGCTGCCGGGCGCGCAGCTGCGCGACGACGCGATGAGCCGCGCGCGGTTCGACTTCCGCTGGACGGACCAGTTCGCGCTCGCGCTCGACCCCGAGCGCGCGATCGACGGGCACGACGGCACGATGGGCGGCGAGCGCGGGAAGAAGGCGCACTACTGCTCGATGTGCGGCCCGCACTTCTGCTCGATGCGCATCTCGCACGAGATCCGGAAGGCGTTCGCGGGCCCGGACGCCCCGGAAGGCGCCCCGGACGCGGGCGGCGCCGAAAATCATACATACGAAAACACGGACGGCGCCGCCCGGCCCGCGCCGGCCGACGGCCGCGCCGAGCCCGGGCTCCTGGAGCACGAGATGCCGCTGGCGCTGGCCGTCGGCGGGTTCGACCCCAGCTCCGGCGCGGGCGTGACCGCGGACATCCGCGCCTTCGAGGCGCGCGGCGTCTTCGCGCAGGCCGCGATCACGGGCAACACGCTCCAGAACGACGTCGACTTCCGCGACGCGGGCTGGTGCGAAAGCCAGGCGCTCCGCCAGATCCGGCTCCTCTGCTCCCGCGCGCGCTTCGCCGTCGCGAAGATCGGGATCGCGCCGGACTTCGCCTTCGTGCGGAACCTGCTCGACCTGCTCGAGTCGCTCCAGCCCGGCCTCCCCGCGGTCTGGGACCCGGTGGTCTTCGCCACCGCGGGCTACGAAATCTTCCGCGACCGCGGCCGGGAGGACTTCCGGGCGGTCGCGGAGCGGTGCGCGCTCGTCACGCCCAACTTCGCCGAATGGAAGCTCCTCTTCGGCGGGGAGACCGTTCCGGAGGCCTACCCCTTCGAACGCGGCGCGCTGCTGGTCAAGTCCGTCCCCGACGGCGACGGCCTGCAGGACGTCCTCCTCGCCCCCGGGCTGCGGCGCGTCTTCCCCAAGCGGAGAATCGAAGGCGCCGGAAAGCACGGGAGCGGCTGCGCGCTCGCCTCGCTCGCCGCCGCCGGGCTGGCCCGCGGCGAAAGCCTCGTCGAAAGCTGCGAAAAGGCCGAAACCTGGATCGGACCGTTCCTCGCCGGGAGCAAGTCGCGTCTCGGAACCTGGTCCTTCCTCAAAGGAGAACTGCACCTATGAAGAAAACCGAAACCGCGCGGGACCTCGTCCTGGAATGCGCGACCCTGCTCTCCGCGCTCCGCGCGAAGTCGCCGCTCGTCCACTGCCTGACCAACTCCGTCGTCGAGAACTTCACGGCGAACGTCCTCCTCGCGATCGGCGCGTCGCCCGCGATGATTCCCGACCCCGAGGAGTCCGGGATGTTCGCGGGGGTCGCCGACGCCCTCCTGGTCAACGTCGGCACCGCGACGAAGCCCCAGACCGAGGCGATGCGCCGCGCCGTCGAGTCCGCGCGCGCCGCCGGGAAGCCCTGGGTGCTCGACCCCGTGGCCGTCGGCGCGCTCCCGCTCCGCACCTCCTTCGCGCGGGAAGTCCTCGCGCTCGGGCCCGCGGTCGTCCGGGGCAACGCCTCCGAGATCATCGCCCTCGCCGGGGAGAAGGCCACGGGCAAGGGCGTGGACAGCACCGCCACCACCGACCAGGCGGAAGGCGCCGCGGCGGCGATCGCCGCCGCGACGGGCGGAACCGCCCTCGTCACCGGCGCCGTGGACCTCGTCCTCTCCGCCGGCGGGGAGCGCGCGACGATCTCCAACGGCACCCCGCTGATGACGCGCGTCACCGGCGTCGGCTGCGCTCAGGGGGCCGTCGTCGCCGCCTTCTGCGCCGTCTCGAAGGGCGACTTCTTCGCCGCCGCGACGGCCGCCGCGCTCGCCACCGCAATCGCGGGCGACATGGCCGCCGAAAAGGCGAAGTTCCCCGGCTCCTTCCAGATCGCCTTCCTCGACGCCCTCGCCGAAATCGACGGCGAGGTCCTCTGCGAACGGGCGAGGCTCGCGCGATGATCCCCGCGGAGGCCTACCGGCTCTACCTCGTCACCGACAACCCCTCCGTCTACGCGAAGACGGAGCGGGAGACCGGGAAGGACTGGCTGACGCTCGTCTCCGAGGCGATCGACGGCGGCGTCACCGTCGTCCAGTACCGCGACGAGGAGTCGGACGACGAACAGCTCCTCGCCAGGGCGCGCGCGCTCCGCGCGCTGCTCGACCGGCGCGGGATCCCGCTGGTCCTGAACGACCGCGTCGACCTCGCCGCCGGACTCCGTGCCGACGGGGTCCACGTCGGGCAGTCCGACCTTCCGCCGCGCGAAGTCCGCCGGATCGTCGGTCCGGACGTCGCGATCGGCTGGTCGATCACCCGCGCGGCGGACGTGGACCCGGAACAGCTCGCGTTCGTGGACTCCACGGGCGTGGGCCCGGTCTTCGACGCGCGCGGAACGAAGCCCGACGCGGCCCCGCCGCTCGGCGTCGACGGGCTCGCGGAGCTGGTCGCGGCGATGGACCGGATCAAGAAGGTTCCGGCGGTCGCCATCGGCGGGATGAATCCCGGGAACGCGGGCGACATGGTCCGGGCGGGAGCCGCGGGCGTCGCCGTGGTCTCCGCGTTCTCGCGCACCGGAACGCCCGCGGAGGCGGCGCGGGAGTTCATCCGCGCGATGCGAACCACTCCCTGAGGGCGCGCGCCCTGGCCGCGCCGACGGCCTTCGCGACCTCCTCCTCCGGCGCGGCCTTCAGCGCCTCGATCGTCCGGAACTTCCGGAAGAGTTCGAGGCGCGTCCGCGGGCCGACGCCCGGAACGTCGGCGATCGAGGCGAAGATCTGCAGCGACTTCTCGCGGCTCTGCCTCTGGAACGTGATCGCGAACCGGTGCGCCTCGTCGCGCGTCCTCTGGAGCATCTGGAGCGCGGGGCTCCTCCGGTCCAGGACGATGCGCTCCGCGCGCCCGGGAACCACGATCTCCTCGTTCTCCTTCGCGAGGCCCGCCAGCGCGAGGTCTTCGGGCGCGCCGGCCTCGCGCAGCGCCGCGCGCGCCAGCGAGACCTGGCCCTCGCCGCCGTCGATCAGGAAGAGGTCGGGCCAGGGCAACCCCTCCTCGATGATCCTCCGCGCGCGGCGGCCGACGACCTCCCGCATCGACGCGAAGTCGTCGATCCCCTGCACCGTCTTCACGCGGAACTTCCGGTACTCCGACTTCAGCGGCTTCCCGTCCATCGTCACCGACATGCTCGCGACCGTGTTCGTGCCGCCCAGGTGCGAGATGTCGAAGCAGACGATCTTCCGCGGCGGCTTCGCCATCCCGAGGACCTCCTGCAGCTCCGCCACGGGCATCGGGAGGCTGCTCGCCGCCTCCCACCGCGCCCGCGCCTGCGAGACCAGCATCTCCGCGTTCTCGGCCGCCATGCGGACCAGGTCGCGCTTCAGCCCGCGCCGCGGGACGGCGAGGCGCACGCGCTTCCCGGTCTGCCGCTCCAGCCACTGCGCGAGGAGCGGGCTCGTGGACTCCTCGTCCTCGAACAGGACCAGGCGGGCGCCGACGCGCGGGCCCAGCGCAACCATCGCGTCGAGCATCAGCTCGTCCGCGGGCTGTTCGATCGGGCACTTCAGCTCCGCCTGCCGCCGCTCCACCAGGCAGCCCTCGCGCCACTCCATCACCACGATCGCCGCCACCGCACCGCTCTTCCGCAGCGCCACCGCGTCCAGGGAGCTCTTCGCGTCCCCCAGGTCCACCGGCTGCCGCAGCGAGAGCGACTGCACGTCGAACAGCCGGTCCCTCCAGCGCGCCGCCTCCTCGTACTTCCGCTCCGCGCTCGCCCGCTCCATGCGCGCCTTCAGCTCGCGCACGATCGCCGCGCGCCGCCCGGAGAGGATGTCCACCGCCTCCTGCACCCCCTTCGCGTACTCCTCCTCGCCGCAGCGGCCCGCGCACGGCGCGCCGCACCTCCCGATGTGCGCCGCCAGGCAGGGCCGGTCGGGGCGCTTCTCGGGCAGCTTCCAGCTGCACTCGCGCACGAGGCAGATCCGCCGGATGACCTCCAGCGTCCGCCGCATCGCCCGCACGTCGGCGTAGGGCCCGAAATAGCGCGCCCCGTCGTTCGCCACGCGCCGCGCCACGACCACGCGCGGGAACGGCTCCTTCGTCACCTTGAGGTAGGGGTAGTGCTTGTCGTCCTTCAGGTCGACGTTGAAGTACGGCATGTGCCGGCGCACCAGCTGCGCCTCCAGCACCAGCGCCGAAAGCTCGGAATTCGTGACGATCCAGTCGATGTCGGCCACCACGGGCGCGAGCAGCACGGCCGCCCGGTGCTCCTTCGGCCCCTCCGCGAAGTAGCTCTTCACGCGGTTCTTCAGGATCTTCGCCTTGCCGATGTAGATGATCTTCCCGCGGTCGTCCTTCATCAGATAGACGCCCGGCGACTCGGGCAGCTGCGCGAGCTTTTCGGCGACGAGAGGGGGAACGGGGCGCATTTCCCCAATCTAAAAAAGCGGGGCGGGAAAGCTCCCGCCCCGTGGTTCCGGCATGGCCCGGAGGCTAGATGTCGAGGTCCACGCCCACGCTGAAGCCGTAGCTCGTGCGGTCGTAGGTGTCGGTGTACTTGACCGTCCCGAGGGTCGATTCCTCGGTCCAGTCGTCGTAGACCGTCATGAAGTAGGAGGCCGAGAGGCGCACCATGTCGGTCACGCGGAAGGCGGCGCCGCAGCCCAGCGACCAGGAGCTCAGGGAGAGCGAGAGGTCGCTCAGGTACTCGTCGGAGATCCCGAAGTTCGTGTACTGCCCGCCCAGGCCGACGGTCCAGCGGGGGGTGACGTCCCATTCCACGCCGGCGAGGAACTCGTCCGAGTCGTCGAGGTAGTCCTCCTTGTCGCCGGCGTAGTCGGCGTGGGAGTCGAAGTAGTGGTGGTAGCCGAGCGAGAGGTGGAGGACGGGAATCGCGTCCCAGCGCACGCCGAAGGCCAGCAGGCCGGGCATGTCGGCGTTGTCCTTCACGCCGTCGTCGTAGGCCGGAATGCCGACTTCGTTCTTCTTGGTGTCGTTCTCCATCTCGATGGAGGTGTTGTGCTCGTACTTCGCCGCGACGGTCCAGGCGCCCTTCTGGAAGGCCAGGCCGACGATCGGGGTGACGCCGAAGCCGCTCTGGGAGACGTCGAGCTCCTTGTCGGCGACCTTCTGGGCGTAGCCGGCGTAGGTCTGGGAGGCCGTTTCGTACTGCGCCTTCTCGGCTTCGCTGCCCGCGGCCGCGGCCATCTGGGCGTAGGCGGCGGAGGCCTGCGAGAAGAACTTCTGCGCCGAGACCATGTCGCCGTCCGGGTTCAGCTGGGGATGGGTCGGATTGACCATCACGTTCTTCAGATGGCCTTCGTAGCCGTTGAGGGAGTAGTTGAAGCGGGCGCCCAGGTAGGCGGCCAGCTCGGGGATGAAGCGCCAGGAGGCGCCGAGCGTCAGCCCGAAGATGTAGGAGGTGCCCTCCACGCCGATGTCGGCGGAGTACCTGGTGGTGGGCACGCCCGCGGCGGTCATCGTGGCGGGAAGCCCGGCGATGGCCGATTCGAAGCTGGGGATGCCGTCCTTGAAGTCCGCGCCGCCGCCGCCGCCGGCGATCGTGAAGGCGCCGGAGAGGGCGAAGTTGCCGTGGACCCAGGCCAGCAGAACGCTGGGCATCGAGGGGACGAAGGTCTCGGCCTCGAACTTCTTGCCCTTGCCGTTGTTGTAGAGGGGCAGGTCGGAGTCGATGCTGCGGGTCTGGAAGAAGGTCTGGTTGTGCAGGCCGACGTGGAGGCCCGGCTTCATGAAGGCCGTCCCCGCGGGGTTGGAGGTCACGGCGTCGATGTCGGTGGTGGCGTCGCGCGCCACGCTGCGCTGGAAGTGCGTGGACTGGTTGGTGTTCGTGGTGATCCCGCCGGCGGAGAGCGTCGAGGCGCAGAGCAGGGCGAGGGTCAGGGCGAGTTTCTGGCTTTTCAAAGTGTTTCCTTGCCGCGGGGGAGGTTCGTTTTTCCTGCGGCGCGGCTAAGGTATAAAAGGAAAAACCGGCCGACAATGAATGTCGGTCGGTTTTTGTTCAGTAAAGCGAAATGTAAGTTCGTTCAGTTAAGAACGCCGGACCTTACTCCGCCTTGGCTTCTTCGGCCTTGGGCTCTTCGGCGGCCGGAGCGGCGGCCTTCGGGGCCTTGGCGGCCTTGGGAGCGGCCTTCTTGGCGGGCTTCTTGGCCTTGACGGCCACTTCGTCCTCGACGAGCTGGATCATGGCCAGCTGGCCGGCGTCGCCGCGGCGGTGGGCCTGGAGCTTCAGCACGCGGGTGTAGCCGCCCTGGCGGCCGGCGTAGCGGGGGCCGAGGACCGCGAAGAGGCCCTGGAGCACTTCGTGGTCGTCGACGAACTTCGCGGCCTGGCGGCGCGCCGAGAGGTCGCCCTTCTTGGCGTAGGTGATCAGGCGTTCGACCATGCTGCGCACGGCCTTGGCCTTGTCCACCGTCGTCACGACGGAACGGTCGGCCTGGTTGGCTTCCATCCCCTTGCGGAGGATGGAGGTCGACAGGTTCTTCAGCATCGCGCGGCGATGGTCGGCGGTTCGGCCGAGCTTGACTTTCTTGACACCGTGGTTCATCTCTGTATCCTAGTCCTGGTAGTCTTCAATGTTCATGCCGAAGCTGAGGCCCATCGAGGAGAGGACTTCGTTCAGCTCGACGAGCGACTTGCGGCCGAAGTTCTTGTACTTCAGCATGTCCTGTTCCTTGTTGCGCACCAGCTCGCCGATGGTGTGGATGTTCGCCATGCGCAGGCAGTTGCTCGAGCGCACGGAGAGCTCCAGTTCGTCGACGTGCATGCGGAGGAGGTTGGCCACGCGGGACTTCTCCTCGTCCTGCACCTGCTCGACCGCGCCTTCGAGGTCGCCTTCGAAGTTCACGAAGAGCTCGAAGTGGTCCACGAGGAGCTTGGCGGCGTAGGCCATGGCGTCTTCGGGGGTGATGCTGCCGTCGGTCCAGACTTCCAGCTCGAGGCGGTTGAAGTCGGTATGCTGGCCGACGCGCGTGTCGGAGACGTGGAACGCGACCTTGGTCACCGGCGAGAAATTCGCGTCGAGGAAGATCGTCCCGAGGGGGGCGTCCGGATCGCGGAGGTCGTCGGCGATCACGTAGCCGCGGCCGTCGGCGACCTTCATTTCGATCGAGAGGGAGGCGTCGCCGCTGAGGGTCGCGATGTGGAGGTCGGGATTGAGGATCTCGACGTTCTGGTTCGCCTCGATGGCCGCGGCGGTCACCTCGCCGTTGCCGTTGACGTCGAGACGGAGGGTCTCGGGGGCGTCCGAGAGCAGCTTCACGCGGAGCTGCTTCAGGTTGAGCACGATGTCGGTCACGTCCTCGGCCACGCCGGGAATCGTGCTGAACTCGTGGCTCACGCCGTCGATGCGGATCGAGACGACCGCGGCGCCCTGCAGGGAGGAGAGCAGGACACGGCGCATCGCGTTGCCGACGGTGACGCCCCAGCCGCATTCGAACGCTTCGAGGACGAACTTGCCGTAGCGGCCGGAGTCCGCCGATTCCTCGCGGCGGATTTCCTTGGGCATCTGGAGAGCTTTCCACTTCATCTCTGCCTCCGGGATCGGGGTTAGACCTTGCGCTTCTTCGACGGGCGGCAGCCGTTGTGCGGGGTGCCGGTGACGTCGCGGATCGTCAGGACTTCGAGGCCGGCGTTCTTCAGCGCGCGGACCGCGGATTCGCGGCCGGTGCCGGCGCCCTTGACCTTGACGTCGACCTTGCGCATGCCCATGTCGAGGGCGGTGCGGGCGGCGCTTTCGGCGGCCATCTGCGCGGCGTAGGGCGTGCTCTTGCGGGAGCCCTTGAAGCCGGCCTTGCCGGGAGTGCCCCACGCGACCACGTTGCCGCGGGCGTCGGTGATGCTGACGATGGTGTTGTTGAAGGTGGCGTTGACGGTGGCCACGCCCTGCACGTCGACGCGGCGCTTGGCGGACTTCTTCGCGGCCTTGTCTTCGGTGGCGGCGGCTTCGGCGCCGGCGGATTCGACGGGATTGGTCTGTTCGGACACTTGCGCCTCTCCTTACTTCTTCTTGTTGGCGACGGTCTTCCGCGGGCCCTTGCGGGTGCGGGCGTTGGTCTTGGTGCGCTGGCCGTGCGCGGGGAGCCCCTTGCGGTGGCGGGTGCCGCGGTAGCAGCCGATTTCCATCAGGCGCTTGATGTCCAGGCTGGTCTGCGTGCGGAGGGCGCCTTCGACGACGTATTCGTCTTCGATCGCGCGGCGCAGCTTGGCCACGTCCTCTTCGGTCAGCTCGGCGACCTTCTTGGTGCGGTCGAGATGGAGCTCGTCGCAGAGCTTGCGGGCGCTGGTCAGGCCGATGCCGTAGAGCGCGGTGAGCCCGTACTGGAGAGCCTTGTTGTTGGGTAGGTCGATGCCTGCGATACGTGCCATGGTCTTTCCTCAACCCTGCCGCTGCTTGTGACGGGGGTTCTTGGTGCAAACAACGCGGACGACGCCCTTGCGGCGGACGATCTTGCAGTTTTCACACCGGGGTTTGACGGATGCTTTGACTTTCATAACCTGCCTCTACCTTCTCTACTTGTAACGGTAGGTGATTCGGCCTCGGTCGAGGTCGTAGGGCGAGAGCTCCAGGAGCACCTTGTCCCCCGGCAGGATGCGGATGTAGTGCTTCCGCATCTTCCCGGAGATGTGCGCCAGGATCTCGTGCCCGTTCTCCAGGCTCACACGGAACATCGCGTTCGGCAATGCCTCCGTGATCGTCCCTTCGACTTGGATTCCCTCTTCCTTCGCCATCAGTTGACTGACCTTCCACGGATGCGCCCCTTCTTCAGGAAGCCATCGTAGTTCTTGGTGTGCAGCTGGGCCTCCAGCTGCCGCAGGGTGTCGAGAGCGACACCGACGACGATCAGCACGCTCGTGCCGCCGACGTAGAAAGACATGTTCAGCGCGTCCTTGAGGTGGAGCGGGACCACGGAGATCACGGCCAGGAAGATCGCGCCGGGGAGCGTGATCCGGGTCAGGATGTGGTCGATGAACTGCGCGGTCTGCTTGCCGGGACGGATGCCGGGGATGAAGCCGCCGGACTTCTTCAGGTTCTCGGCGATGTCGTTCGGATTGTACTGGATCGCCGTGTAGAAGTAGGCGAAGAAGACGATCAGGAACGCGAAGACGGCGGAATAGGTGACGTGGCCGGGCAGGAAGGCGTTCGCGAAGGTCTGCATGACGCTCATGTTCGGGACCCAGGACGCGATCATCGCCGGCAGGAAGATGATGGAGGAGGCGAAGATCACCGGGATGACGCCCGCGGTGTTCACCTTGAAGGGCAGGTAGCTCGACTGGCCGCCCATCACGCGGTTGCCGACGACGCGGCGCGGGCTCTGCAGCGGGATGCGGCGCTGGGCCTGCTCCACGAAGACGATGAAGGCGATGGTCGCGACGACGAGGGCGATCACGATCAGCTCGATGGCCAGGGGGTTGTTCCCCGCCATGAACTGCTCGACTTCGCGGAAGAAGGCCGCGGGCATGCCCGCCACGATCCCGATGAAGATGATCAGGGAGATGCCGTTGCCGATCCCGCGGGCGGTGATCTGCTCGCCGAGCCACATGATGAAGATGGTGCCGGTGACCATGGTCACCATCGCCAGGACGCGGAAGCCCCAGAGGCCCAGGCCCTGGTCGAAGCCGGGGACGAGGACGCTCAGGCCGGCGCCGGCGCTGGTGTTGACCTTCACCGTGCCCAGCCAGACCGCGATGCCCCAGGCCTGAAGGGCCGAGAGCAGCACCGTGGAGTAGCGGGTCCACTGGTTCAGGCGCGCGCGCCCTTCCATGCCTTCCTTCTGCAGCTGCTGGATCGACGGGATGACCGCGCCCATCAGCTGGATGATGATCGACGCGCTGATGTAGGGCATGATCCCGAGCGCGAAGATGGTGGCGCGCTGGAACGCGCCGCCGGTGAAGGCGTCGTAGAGACCGAAGAAGTTGTTCGCGTTGTGCGCGAAGAACTCCGACAGGCGCGCCGTGTCGATGCCGGGAATGGTGATGTGGCCGCCGAGGCGGTAGATGACGATCATCGCCAGAGTGAAGACGATCTTCTTCCTCAGGTCGGGGATCTTCCAGGCGTTGACGAAACCGGCGAGCGCTTGCATGTCGGGCCCTTAGATGATTTCCACCTTGCCGCCGGCCTTTTCGATGGCCTGGGCAGCCTGGCGGGAGACGGAGCTGGCCTTGACCGTGACGGCCTTGGTCAGCTCGCCGCGGGCGAGGATCTTGACGGGCTTGTCGGCGTCCTTGATCAGGCCCTTGGCCGCGAGGACCTCGGGGGTGACTTCGGCGACGTCGAGCTTCTCGATGCTCTCGAGGTTGACGATCTGCGTGTCGCGGACCTTCAGGCTCTTGAAGCCGCGCTTCGGGACCGAACGCCACAGCGGGAAGTTGCCGCCTTCGAGGTGCATGAAGCCCTTGTTGGCGCTCTTGCGGGCGCCGGCGCCCTTTTCGCCGCGGCCGCAGGTCTTGCCCTTGCCGGCGGAGATGCCGCGGCCGACGCGAGTGGCCTTCTTGTGGGATCCCGCGGGGGGAACGAGAGTGTCCAGGAACATCTTAGATCTCCTCAACCTTCACCATGTGGGACACGACGCGGACCATGCCTTCGATGGCGGGGGTCTTTTCGTGGACGACCGTGTGGCGGATGCGATGCAGACCGAGAGCGGCGATGGTCGCGCGCTGCACGGGGGTGGTGTGGACCAAACCGCGAGTCTGGGTGATTTTCAACTGGGCCATTGCTGTTCTCCTAGCCGCGGGCGCGCAGGGCGCTGAACTGTTCGCGGGAACGCTGGGAGGTGAGGCCTTCGAGGGTCGCGCGCACCACGGAGGTGGGGGCGGTCGAGCCGAAGGTCTTCGTGAGGACGTCGTGCACGCCGGCCAGTTCGAGGACCGCGCGCGCGGCGGCGCCGGAGATGACGCCCGTGCCGGGGGCGGCCGGGTGCATCAGGATGCGGGTGGCGTTGCACTTCACCTGGACGGTGTGGTGCAGGGTCTTGCCCTTCAGGTGGACTTCGACCAGGTTCTTGCGGGCCGCTTCGGTCGCCTTGCGGATGGCGTCGGAGACTTCCTTGGCCTTGCCGGTGCCGTAGCCGACCTTGCCCTTGCCGTTGCCGACCACGACGAGCGCGGCGAAGCCGAAACGGCGGCCGCCCTTGACGACCTTGGAGCAACGGTTGATGTGGACCACGCGTTCTTCGAACTCGGGGACGACGTCTTGCTGGGGCTGCTGCTGTGCGTATGCCATACTAGAACACCATTCCTGCTTCGCGGGCCGCTTCGGCGAACGCCTGGACGCGACCATGGTAAATGTAACCGCCGCGGTCGAAGACGACCTGGTCGATCTTCTGCTCCTTGGCCAGCGCGGCGACGAGGGCGCCGAGCTTGCGGCTCTGCTCGGTCTTGGTGAGCGAGCCGTTCTGGGCCTGGAACTCCTTGGAGGAGGTCGAGGCCTGGACCAGCGACTTGCCGGTGCTGTCGTCGACGATCTGGGCGGACATGTGGACCAGCGTGCGGCGGACGCAGAGGCGGGGGCGCGCGGTGGTGCCGTTCACTTTCTTGCGGATGCGGCGGTGGCGGGTGATGCGCCCTTCGAGCCGCTTTTGTGCCATGTTCATCTTTTTCGATCTCCTCTAGCCTACTTGCCCGTGCGCTTGCCGGCCTTGCGGCGGACGTGTTCGCCGGCGAACAGGATGCCCTTGCCCTTGTAGGGTTCCGGGGGACGGTACTTGCGGATGACCGCGGCGACCTGGCCGACGGCCTGCTTGTCGGCGCCGGAGATCACGAGGCGGTTGGGGGTCTCGACCTTGAAGGACACGCCTTCGGGGGCTTCGAACGGAACCGGATGGGAGAAGCCCAGCACCAGGTTGATGTTCTTGCCCGCGGGTTCGACGCGGTAGCCGACGCCGACCAGGTCGAGCGTGACGGTGAAGCCTTCGCTCACGCCGACGACCATGTTGTGGGCGAGGGCGCGGTTCGTGCCGTGCAGGGCGCGGTGGGCCGGATCGTCGGAGGGGCGGGTGAAGACGATCTGGTTGTCCTTGACCTCGCAGGCGATGTCGGGGTGCACTTCCATGGTCTGGACGCCCTTGGGGCCCTTGACCGTCAGGGTGCGGCCGCTCAGGGTCGCCTGGACGCCTGCGGGGATGACGACGGGGTTCTTGCCAATACGGGACATTGTTCTACCCTACCAGATTTTGCAGATGACTTCGCCGCCGACGTGGTCGCGACGGCACTCGCGGTCGGTCAGCAGGCCCTTGTCGGTGGAGACCACGGCGACGCCGAGGCCGTTCAGGACGCGGGGCAGGTCTTCGGCGTTCGCGTAGACGCGGCGGCCGGGGGTGCTGACGCGTTCGATGCCCTGGATGACCGACTGCCCTTCCTTGTAGTGGAGGAGGATCTTGATCATCCCCTGCTTGCCGTCGTCGACCACGACGAACTTGTCAATGAAGCCGTGTTCCTGGAACAGCTTCGCGAGGTTGACCTTCATGGAAGACGCGGACACCTCGACCGTGGGGCGCTTGGCCCGGACGGCGTTGCGGATGCGCGTCAGCATGTCTGCAATTGGATCGCTCATCGACATAACTTCAATCTCCTACCAGCTGCTCTTGGTGACGCCGGGGATGTCTCCCGCGAGGGCCATCTCGCGGAAGCAGACCCTGCAGATGCCGTACTTGCGGAGGTAGCCGCGGGGACGGCCGCAGCGGCGGCAACGGTTGTAGCCGCGCACCGCGAACTTGGGGGTGCGCTTCGCCTTTTCGATCATCGAACGCTTTGCCATGTCTTGCCTACTTCCTGAAGGGGAAACCGAGCGCCTCGAGGAGGGCGCGGCCCTGTTCGTCGTTGGCGGCCGAGGTGACGACGCAGATGTCCATCCCCAGGACCTTGTTGATCTTGTCGTAGTCGATCTCGGGGAAGATCGTCTGCTCCTTGATGCCCATGGAGTAGTTGCCGTTGCCGTCGAAACCGCGGGACGAGATGCCGCGGAAGTCGCGCACGCGGGGCAGGGCGATGAAGAGCAGGCGTTCGAGGAATTCCCACATGATCTGGCCGTGCAGGGTGACCTTCGCGCCGATCGCGACGTTCTCGCGCAGCTTGAAGTTCGAGATGGCCTTGCGGGAGCGGGTCGCCACGGCCTTCTGGCCGGTGATCGCCGTCAGGGTCTCCACCGCTTCGTCGATGAGGCGGGGGTTCTGGGTCGCTTCGCCCACGCCCATGTTCACGACGACCTTCTGGACGCGCGGAACCTGCATCACGTTCTGGAGGCCGAGGCTCTCCTTCAGGGCGCCGCGGACTTCGCTATCGTATTTGGCTTTGAGGAAACTCATGCCATGGACCTCAATCGATGACGCTCCGGTCCTTCTTGCTCACGCGGACCGAAGGTTTGCCGGCTTCGCGCTGGCGGGTGACACGAACGGGTTCGCCGGTCTTGGGATGGACGAGCATCACCTTGCACATGGGCAGGGGGGCTTCCATCGGGACGATGCCGCCCGACTGGTTGTTCTGGGTGGGCTTCTGGTGCTTCTTGACGACGTTCACGCCTTCGACCAGGACCTGGGACTTGGAGGGCATGGCGCGCAGGACGCGGCCCTTCTTGCCCTTGTCCTTGCCGGACAGGACGACGACGGTGTCGTTCTTCTTGATGAGCTGTGCCATCAGATGACCTCCGGGGCCAGGGAGATGATCTTGGTGTACTGGCGTTCGCGGAGCTCGCGGGCGACCGGTCCGAAGATGCGGGTGCCGCGGGGCTCGCCCTGGTCGTTGATCAGGACGCAGGCGTTGTCGGAGAAGCGGATCGAGGAGCCGTCGGGGCGGCCGACTTCCTTGACGGTGCGGACGACGACGGCCTTCTGCACGGAGCCCTTCTTCACGCGCCCGTTGGGGAGGGCGTTCTTCACCGAGACGATCACGCGGTCGCCGACGGTGGCGTAGCGGCGGCCGGTGCCGCCGAGGACGCGGATGCACATCGCTTCGCGAGCGCCCGAGTTGTCCGCCACAACCATTTTGGTCTGTTCTTGAATCATGGCTCTACCTACTTGGCCTTTTCGACGATCTTCACCAGCCGCCAGCGCTTGGTGGCGCTGAGGGGGCGGGTCTCCATGATCTTCACGCGGTCGCCGACGTGGGCTTCTTCGTTTTCGTCATGGGCCTTGTACTTCTTGGTGGAAGTGACGGTCTTGCCGTACATCGGGTCCTTCTTGCGGCTTTCCACGGCGACGGTGATCGTCTTCTGCATCTTGTCGCTCGTGACGACGCCCTTCAGGACTTTGCGGTCGTTGCGTTCGTTTTGCATCTCAGGCCTTCTTCATTTCCGTCAGGACGGTCTTAATGCGGGCGATGTCCTTGCGCGCCTTCCGGACGTCGCCGGAATTCGCCTGCTGGCCCATCTTCGCGTTGAAACGGGAGTTGAACACCTGGAGGTCGAGCTCCTTGAGCTTTTCCTGCAGCTGGTCGGCCGTCAGTTCTCGGATTTCCTTGGCTTTCATAGTTGTTCCGCCTCGACGATCTTGACCTTGATGGGCAGCTTCTGGGCGGCGACGCTCAGGGCCTCCACGGCCAGTTCGCGCTCGACGCCGGCGATTTCGAAGAGCATGCGGCCGGGCTTGACCACGGCGACCCAGCCTTCGAGGCTCCCCTTGCCTTTGCCCATTCGGGTTTCGTTGGGTTTGCGGGTGAAGGGACGGTCCGGGAAGATCCGGATCCAGACCTTGCCGCCGCGCTTCATCTTGCGGGTCATCGCGACGCGCGCGGCTTCGATCTGGCGGTTGCTCAGCCAGACGGCTTCGAGCGCCTGCAGGCCGTATTCGCCGAAGGCGATCGTGCCGCCGCGCTTGGTGCGGCCCTTGTTGGTGCCGCGCATGACATTGCGGTAGGTGGTGCGCTTGGGAGACAGCATCGGATCAGGCCCCCTGCTCGTTGGTGTTCTTGCCGATCACTTCGCCGTTCATGATCCAGACCTTGATGCCGATCAGGCCGGCGACGGTGTGGGCTTCGGCGGTGGCGTAGTCGATGTCCGCGCGGAGCGTGTGCAGCGGCACGCGCCCTTCGTGGTACTTCTCGGTGCGGGCGATTTCGGCGCCGGCCAGACGGCCGGAGCAGACGATCTTGATCCCCTCGACGCCGAGGCGCATGGCGGACTGGATCGACTTCTTCATGACGCGACGGAAGGCGACGCGCTTCTCGAGCTGGCGGGCGATGTTCTCGGCCACGAGCTTGGCGTCGACTTCGGGGCGCTTGATTTCGCGGATGTTCACGCCGACGGACTTGCCGGTGAGGTAGCTCAGCTCGCCCTTGAGGCGTTCGACTTCCTCGCCCTTCTTCCCGATGACGACGCCGGGGCGGGCGGTGAAGAGGTTGACGATCACCTTCTGCGCGGTGCGTTCGATGCCGACCTTCGACACGCTGGCGTGTTCGAAGCGCTTGAACAGGTAGCGCCGGATGATGGCGTCTTCGTTCAGGAAGTCGGGCAGCTTGTCTTCGGCGTACCAGTTGGAGTTCCAGCTGCGGACGATGCCGAGGCGGAGGCCGATCGGATTGCTCTTGTGTCCCATTGACTAACCCTCTGCGGTGACTTCGACGGTCACGTGGCTGAGCTTCTTCTCGATCCGGAAGGCGCGGCCCTGCGCCCGGGGATGGATGCGTTTCATCATGGGGCCTTTGTCGACGCAGACCTTCGAGACGCTGATGGACTCGGTGCCGACGGCGGCGCCGGCTTCGGTCTGCTGCAGGTTCGCGACGGCGGACTTGAGGACGTTCTCGAGCACGCGGGCGCCCTTGCGGTATTCGCGCATGACGCCGAGGATCGCGAAGGCTTCGTCGGCGGACTTTCCGCGGACGAGGTCGGCGACCTGGCGGAGCTTCAATTCGCTGTGGCGCACGCCGCGCGCGGTGGCTTGGGCTTTCATCACTTGGCTCCTCCGGACTTGTCGCTCTTCGCGTGGCCGCGGAACGTGCGGGTCGGGACGAATTCGCCCAGCTTGTGGCCGACCATGTTTTCGGTCACGTAGACGGGGACGAACTTGTTGCCGCTGTAGACCGACAGGGTCAGGTTGACGAAGTCGGGAAGGATGGTCGAACGGCGGGACCAGGTCTTGATCGCGACTTTCTTGTCGCTGCCCTTGGCCTCTTCCACCTTCTTGAGGAGGTGGCCGTCGATGAATGCACCTTTTTTCAAGGAACGCGACATGCTTACTTCTTCCTCTTGCTGGGACGGTGACTGACGATGAACTTGTCCGTCCGCTTGTTGTTGCGGGTCTTGCCGCCCTTGGCGAGCTTGCCCCAGGGCGAGACGGGGTGGCTGCCGCCGGAAGTGCGGCCTTCGCCACCGCCCATCGGGTGGTCGACGGGGTTCATCACGACGCCGCGGACCTTCGGGCGACGGCCCAGCCAGCGGCTGCGGCCGGCCTTGCCGGACGAGACGTTCATGTGGTCGATGTTGCCGACGGTGCCGATCGCGGCCGTGCAGGCGCTGCTGACCATGCGGACTTCGCCGGAGGGAAGGCGCACGCGGCAGAGCTTGCCTTCCTTGGCCATCAGCTCGGCGTAGGCGCCGGCGGCGCGGACGAGCTGGGCGCCGCGGCCCGGCTTCAGTTCGATGTTGTGGATCACCGTGCCGACCGGGATCTTCGACAGGGGCAGGACGTTGCCCTTGGCGATTTCGGCGTTTTCGCCGCTTTCCACCTTGTCGCCGACGGCGAGGCCGACGGGCGCGAGGATGTAGGCGCGCTTGCCGTCTTCGTACTTGACGAGGGCGATGTGGGCGGTGCGGTTCGGGTCGTACTCGATCGATTCGACGACGGCGGCGCCGGTCGCGGTGCGCTTGAAGTCGATGATGCGGTACAGGCGCTTGTGCCCGCCGCCGCGGCGGCGGACGGTGATGCGGCCGGTGTTGTTGCGGCCGGCCTTCTTGCGGAGGCCTTCGGTCAGGGGCTTGTACGGGCCGTCGACCTTCGTGAGCTCTTCGCGGGTGGTCAGCTGCTTGAAGCGCAGCGACGGGGTGACGGGCTTGAACTTCTTGAGCGCCATCTGTTAGGCCCCCTCGAATTCCGAAATCTTCATTCCGGGCTGCAGTTTGACGATCGCCTTCTTCCAGTTGGGGCGGCGGCCGAGCTGCATGCGCATGCGGCGTTCCTTGCCCCGGACGATCATCGTGTTCACGTCGGCGACCTTGACGCCGAACCGGGATTCGACCGCCTGGCGGATCTCCTGCTTGTTGGCGGAGGGATTCACCTTGAAGGCGTACTTGTAGGCTCCGCTCTTTTCGTCGAGCATGAACCCGCTGGTCATCTCGGTGATGACCGGAGCGATCAGGATCTGGGAGATGGGCTTCATTTCGCGCTCCTCTCGGCGGTCAGCTGGGCGAGGGCCGCCTTGGACATCACGATGTCGTCGGCGCGGACCACCTGGTAGGTGTTGACGTCCTGGACGCGCAGAACGGTCGCCCACGGCACGTTGCTCGCGCTCTGGAGAAGATTGCGGTCTTCGGCGGAGGCGAGGTAGAGGACCTTGGAGCCGCCGAGGCCGGCCTTCGACATCACGCCGAGGAACGCCTTGGTCTTGGGGGCTTCGAAGGCGAGGGATTCCATCACGTGGACGGACTGCGTCTGGGCCTTCGCGGTCAGGGAGGAGAGCAGCGCCTTGGCGCGCACCTTCTTGTTGACCTTTTCGCGGTAGTCGCGCGGGACGGCGCCGTGCGCCTTGCCGCCGCGGACCCACACGGGGGACATCTTCGAGCCGGCGCGTGCGCGGCCGGTGCCCTTCTGCTTCCAGGGCTTCGTGCCGGAGCCGGAGACTTCGGAGCGGCCCTTGGTCTTCGCGGTGCCCTGGCGCTGGTTGGCCAGGTAGGCCTTCACGGTCTGGTAGACGCAGGCTTCGCTGATTTCGGTTTCGAAAATGTCGGCAGGGAGGTCGATTTCCTGCTGGAACGCGCCGTCGGCGCCGTAGAGCTTCGCTTTCGCCATGTTACGCCTTCCTCACCTTGATCAGGCCGCTGACCGGGCCGGGAACCGCGCCCTTGACGAAGAGCAGGTTCTGTTCGGCGTCGATCTTCACGAGTTCCAGGTTGCGGACCGTGACGTTGTCGGTGCCCATGCGGCCGCCCAGGCGCTTGCCGGGGAACACGCGGGCCGGATAGGAGTGGGCGCTCAGGGAGCCCGGGGCGCGCTGGTTCTTGGAACCGTGGGCGCGGGGGCCGGAGCCGAAGTTGTGGCGCTTGATGGTGCCGGCGAAGCCGTGGCCCTTCGAGACGCCGGTCACGTCGACCTGCTTGACGCCTTCGAACACGCTGACCGTGTATTCCTTGCCGGGTTCCCACTCTTCGGGGTTGTCGGCCTGGAATTCGGCGAGGTAGCGCATGGGCTCGACGCCGGCCTTCTTGAAGTGGCCCTGCATCGGCTGGGTGGTGTGCTTGAGGCTCTTGTCCTCGAAACCGACCTGGATGGCTTCGTAGCCGTCGGTCTTTTCGGTCTTGCGCTGGATGACCTTGCAGGGACCGGCCTGGAGGACGGTAACCGCAACCTGGCGGCCGTCTTCGAGGTAGACCTGGGTCATGCCCAGCTTCTTGGCGAGAATTCCGTTCATAGTCATCATACCTTGATGTCGACGCTCACACCGGAGGGAAGTTCGAGCTTCATCAGGGATTCCACCGTCTGGGGGGTGGCGTCCAGGATGTCGATGAGGCGCTTGTGGGTACGGGTTTCGAACTGCTCGCGGGACTTCTTGTCCACGTGGGGCGAGCGCAAAACGGTGACTTTGTCGATCTTGGTCGGCAGCGGCACGGGTCCCGCGATGCGGGCGCCCGTGTTGCTGGCGGTCCGGACGATGTCGGCCGCGGCCTTGTCGATCATGCGATGATCGAAGGACTTGAGCCGAATGCGGATCTTTTCGTTGGCCATTGTGTTCGCCTTCTTATTCGAAGATTTCGGTGACGGAGCCGGCGCCGATGGTGCGGCCGCCTTCGCGGATGGCGAAGCGCAGGCCCTTGTCCATGGCCACCGGGGCGATCAGCTCGCCTTCGATCTCCACGTTGTCGCCCGGCATCACCATTTCCACGCCTTCGGGAAGCTTGATGCTGCCCGTCACGTCCGTCGTGCGGAAGTAGAACTGCGGGCGGTAGTGGTTCCCGAACGGAGTGTGGCGGCCGCCTTCTTCCTGCGTCAGGACGTAGATCTGGCCCTTGAACTTCGCGTGGGGGGTGATCGAGCCGGGAGCCGCGAGGACCTGGCCGCGTTCGACGTCCTTCTTTTCCGCGCCGCGGAGCAGAAGACCGACGTTGTCGCCCGCCTGCGCGTCTTCCAGCAGCTTGCGGAACATTTCCACGCCCGTCACCACGAATTCCTTCGTTTCGCCCAGGCCCACGCGGTGGACCTTGTCGCTCACCTGCACGCGGCCGCGTTCGATGCGGCCCGTGGCCACCGTGCCGCGGCCCGTGATCGTGAACACGTCTTCGACCGGCATCAGGAACGGACGGTCGAGGTCGCGCTGGGGCTCGGGGATGTAGCTGTCCACTTCGTCCATCAGCTTCAGGATCGCCTTTTCGCCGATGTCGCTCGTGTCGCCTTCCAGGGCCTTCAGGGCCGAGCCGGCCACGATCGGAACTTCGTCGCCGGGGAATTCGTACTTGCTCAGAAGCTCGCGGACTTCCATTTCGACCAGGTCGAGCAGTTCCTTGTCGTCCAGGATGTCGACCTTGTTCAGGAACACCACGATGGCGGGGACGCCGACCTGGCGGGCGAGCAGGATGTGTTCGCGGGTCTGGGGCATGGGGCCGTCGGTGGCGGCGACCACGAGGATCGCGCCGTCCATCTGCGCCGCGCCGGTGACC
>JAGCEZ010000052.1 GCA_017650365.1 Fibrobacterales bacterium
CGCCAGGGGCGAGACCACGACGTCCTCGCCGCCGTTCAGCGACGGGATGGTCATGAAGTAGCGGTACTGCGAGAAGGAGCGGTGGTTCTCCTTCGCCAGGATGTCGGAGAGCTTCTCGTTCAGACGGCGGAGCGAGATCTCGCCGCGCTGGCGCAGCGACAGCGACGCCTCGTTGCGGATCTGGGTGACGGTCTTGGAGACGAGGTCGACCGCGGCGACGGCGGTCAGCGCGAAGATGGCGGCGAAATAGACGCCGAGCGCCCGGGGATTGGTGGGCTGGAGGAACTTCAGCGCCTGCTTGCCCGCCGCGGCCGCCCGTTCGGCGCCTTCGCGCGCGAGGGCCGCCGCGTGGAGCGCGAGGCGTCGGGAGCTCATTCCTCTTCGTCGGGATTGGGACGGAGCATGTAGCCCTCGCCCCGCTGCGTGAGCAGGTAGACCGGCGCGCCGGGCACCTTCTCGATCTTCTTGCGGATCTTGGTCACGTGGATGTCGACGGTGCGGGTGTCGATGGACTCGGCGTTGTCGTAGCCCCAGACGTCGCGGAGCAGTTCCTGGCGCGAGACCGTCTGCTTGCGGTGCGCGTTCAGGTACTGCAGGATCTCGATCTCCTTGCGCGTGAAGGGGATTTCGCGCCCGTCGGCCGTCACGCCGGCGTATTCGCGGAAGTGGATCGTCAGGTCGCCGAGCTTGAGGTCGTTCTCCTGGTCGATGCTGCGGCGGCTGCGGCGCAGCACCGCCTCGATGCGCGCGAAGAGCTGCGGGACGGAGAAGGGCTTGGAGATGTAGTCGTCGGCGCCGAGGGCCAGGCCGTCGATGATGTCCTGGTCGGAGTTGCGGGCCGAGAGCATGATGATCGGCAGCTCGCGGTTCCGTTCGCGGATCCTGTTGCAGACCGTGAACCCGTCCATCTTCGGGAGCATGATGTCGAGGATGACCAGGTCGTAGTTGCCGGAGAGCGCCTCCTCGAGGCCCTTCTCACCGTCGGGCGCCCAGGTGGCTTTGAATCCGCGGTAGTCGCAGATGTCGACCAGACCTTCCGCGATGTTCTGCTCGTCTTCGACGATCAGGACGCGGTACTGTTCCTTTTCGGTGTTGGCTTGCGTTTCCATGGCAAGAAAGATAGACTCAATTCTCCGGGCCGGGGGCGGCCGGAAACGAAAAAAGGCCTCCGGAGAGGCCTTTCGGAAAGGGGGGGAGGAGGCGCCTAGATGCCGAGGCCGCCGCCCAGTTCCAGGGTGAAGCCGTTGTCCACGCCCTTGGGCAGGCCGCCGAAGTGGTACTTGCCGTTGGCGTAGACGCTGAAGAAGAGGAGCTTGGCGCGGACGCCGACCAGCGCGTGGCCGCCGAAGCCCGATTCGTTGTCGCCGTAGGCCTTCTCCAGGGCCTTCTGCATGGCCTTGGCCTGGGCCTTTTCGTCGGCGCCCGGAGCCGCGGCGGCGCCGTAGACGGCGTCGACCATGGCCTCGGCCATCTTCTTGTCCATGGGCTTGGTCGCGTAGATCATCGAGGGGCCGCCGCCGACGTAGGCTTGCAGCCCGATCACGGCCAGCGAGAGGTCGAGGGCGCGCCAGGCGAGGGAGAGGTCGACCGACATCATCCCGAAGAGCGGCTCGGCGTCGCCCAGGAGCGGGAAGCCCAGGTCGGCCTTCATCGGCAGCTCCTTGCCGGTCGGGGTCGTGACGGTGGCGCCGTAGGTGCCGCCCTGGAAGTTGGCGGTCGCCTCGACGTTGAGGGGGATGAAGGGGACGTCGAGCCAGAGCTTGAGGCCGAAGCCGTTGTCGATGGAGGCCTCTTCGCGGGCGAACGTGAATTCCTGGCCGGCCATCGTGAAGTTCTGCGTCTTGCCGCCCACCGAGGCGCCGAAGTTCGGTGCCCAGTGGCCGCCGACGCCGACGAGGGCGAACGAGGGGGCCGCGGCGAAGGCCGCGACGAGGGCGATCAGAGAGAGTTTGCGCATGGAGTTCTCCTTTTTCCTAATCCGCTGTCTTCGAATTTAACTTAAAAGAGGCGGAAGCGAACCGGGAAAATCGCCCGCGGAGCCTCTTCGGAACCCCTTTCTAGCTTTGCCCGCATGGAAAAGAAAGAGAACGCGGCCTCCCCGTCCCCGAACAAGTTCCTCTCCGGCCCGCGGCTCGGGCTGCTGCTCCTGCTGGTCTGGTCCGCCGCCCTCGCGATCTGGGGGTTCGACCCCAAGGTGGACCTCAACGGCGACAACGTCGCCTACCTCTCCCTCTCCCGCGGGATCCTGTCGGGAGAGGGGTTCTGCCAGACGAGCGACCCGGCCTGCCCGCCCGAGAAGCACTTCCCGCCGGGCTATCCGCTCCTGCTCGCGGCCGCGTCGCTGGTCTCGGGCGACCTCCTCTTCCTGAAGGCCCTCAACGGCGCGCTTCTGGTCGCGTGCGCGTTCCTGCTCCGCGCTCTCTGCCTGCGGCTCGGCCTGCCTCCGCTCCTTTCGCTCGCCGCGGCCTTCGCCGTTCCGGCCAACGCCCATCTTCTGCGCTCGTCGACGATCCTGATGTCGGAGATCCCGTTCCTCTTCTGGTCGCTCCTGCTGCTCTGGCTGGCCGCGGCGCCCGCGTCCGGACGCCCGTTCTGGAAGACCCCGCGCTTCTGGGGCGCGGCCGTCGTCTCGGCGGCCGCGGTCTACACGCGCACGGCCGGCGTCGCGCTGCCCTTCGGCGTCGTCCTCGCGCTCCTCGCGGCGAAGCGGAGGAAGGAGGCCGCCGCCTTCGCGCTGGCGAACGCCGCGCTCCTCCTCCCCTGGCAGATCCGCAACGCCGGCCTGGCGGGCGAGTCCTACGCGTCGCAGCTCCTGGCGGTCAACCCCTACCGGCCCGAGCTGGGCCAGGCCGGCGCCGCCGAGCTGGCCGCGCGGTTCGGGCGCAACGTCGCGCGCTACCTGGGCGAGGAGATCCCCTCCGCGCTGGCGCCCGCGTTCCATCCCGACGGACCGGGCGCCGGCGGCTGGATCCTCGGGATCCTCCTCGTCGCGCTCGCCGGACGGGGTCTCTGGAAGCTGCCGAAGGGCCGCGCTCTCCTGGGCGGCGTCCTGCTCGGGAGCTTCGGCGTGATGTTCCTCTGGCCCGAGGTCTGGGGCGGCGTCCGCTTCATGCTCGGCACGGTCCCCCTCCTGACGGTCCTCGCGCTCTGGGGCGCGCAGGACCTCGTCTCCAAAAAGGCGAAGCTCCCGCCCGCGTGGGCCTTCGCGGTCCCCGTCCTCCTGCTCTTCGGCCTGGGCGGCGTCCGGACCATGGCCCGGGCGGACTACCCGGCGCCGTGGCAGCGCTACAAGGCGCTCGCGGAGTGGTGCTCGCGGAACACGCCCGACACGGCGCTGGTCGTGGCGCGCAAGCCGACGCTCTTCTGGCTCTGGAGCTCCCGGCGCTCGGTCAACTACAAGCTGACGACGGACGCGGACGCGCTGATCGCGGACCTGGACTCCGTCGGCGCGGACTACGTCGTGGTGGAGCAGCTCGGCTACGCCTCGACGGCGCGCAACCTGGTTCCCGCGATGCAGGCGAACCCCGGGCGCTTCGCCCCGGTGGTCGCCGCGCAGAACCCCTTTACGGCTCTCTACCGGTTCCTTCCGGAGCCGCCTCCGGCCCGATCTCCGGAATCTCCTTCCGCAGAATGACCTGGGCGGCCGCCGGCACGAAGACCAGCGCGGTCAGGAGCGTGCAGGAGATGGCGACCACGGCCAGTTCGCCGATGGTCCGCATGCCGTGGTGCCCGATGAAGAGCACGCCCACGAACCCGCCGACCGTCGTGAGCGACGAGGCGACCACCATCTGCCCGACGGTGTCGTAGAGCCGGCGGACGTTCCGCAGGCCGAGGCGCTCCATGCCCGAGAGCAGGTGGATGGAGGAGTCGATCCCCACGCCGAGCGCCAGCGGGATGACGATGATGTTGTAGACGCTGAAGCGGCCCAGGTCCATCGTCAGCGAGAGGATCCCCATGACGCCGACCGTCCAGAGCGAGCCCAGCACGAGCGAGCCGAAGGCCAGCAGCGCCTTGCGCCGCGAGTCGAGCGAGAAGAGCAGCGTCAGCAGCAGGACGGCCGCCATCAGCAGGGCCAGCTTGGCGCTGTCCTGGCGCACCGCCCGCACCACGTCGGAGAAGGTGAAGCTCGAGGAGAACGAGCGCAGCTGCCGCCCGCCGAAGGTCCAGTTCCCGTAGCGGTCCTGGAACTTCTCCGCGGCCAGCGCGTTCCAGCTCTCGAACTTGCCGTAGATGAAGCCGATCTTCCCGTAGCTGCCGTCGCGCTCCTTCAGCAGGTTGAGCGCCCATTCCGGCAGGTCCTCGGGCGTGAACGCCTCCACCTTCGACATCTCGCGCAGCTTGTCGACCAGCTCCCGCTCCTCGCCCTCGGCGCGGTCGAACGCGCGGGCGTCGATCAGCTCGGCGATCTCCTCGATCACCTCGAGCCGCTCCTCCTGCTCCTCCGCCGGCGGGACGAAGGTCTTCAGCGTGAGGAAGCTCTTCAGCACGGGGTCCTTGTCCACGTGCAGGCGGACCATCAGCGTGTCGTAGAGCGCGTCGAGCTCCTCGCGCGTGTCGCCCAGCACCACGACGGGCTGCGACGAGGTGCGCTTGCCCCCCTGCGCGACGCCGGTGTGGAAGTTCGGGCCCGCGTCCGCGGAGGCGGGGCGGGCGGCGCGCAGCTTGCGGAAGTCGTTCTCGAACCCGCACCAGGGCGCGAAGCAGGCGAGGACGACGGTCGCCGCGGCGGCGGCCGCGGTCGCCCTCTTCAGGAACTTCGCGACGTCGGCGTCCGTCCAGCGCTTCGGGAAGACGGAGAACGGGTGCGCGGCGGGCAGGCGGCCGATGCACAGCACGAGCAGCGGCAGCACCGTGAACGCCGAGACGTAGCTGATGAAGACGCCGACCGAGGCGATGGCGCCGAATTCGTAGAAGCCGCGGAACTTCGCCGCGAGCAGCGTCAGCATGCCGGCGACCGTGGTCAGGCAGGCGAGCGACATCGGCTTGAAGAGGTCCAGGACCGTCCTGACGAGCGCCTCCTCGACGGAGTTCCCCTCGGCCCGGAGCCTTTGCGCGGTGCCGAGGAAGTGGATGGAGTAGTCGATCCCCATGCCCAGGATGATCGCCGCGACGAAGAGCGTGAAGGGGTTGAGCTCGCCGTAGGAGACCGCGGTGAAGCCGAGCATGAGCGTCGCGGCGTTGGCGACGTTGAACATCGCCAGGAGGGCGGCCCAGCCGCGGAAGAAGACGATCATCATCCCCAGCAGGAGGACCGTGCTGATGACCGTGGAGACGAGCCCGTCCTGCTGCATCGCCTCGACGTCCTCGAGGCCTTCGTAGGAGCCGGCCACGCCGAAGTGGACGGTCGTCCCCCAGTCGCGGGAGCGGAAGCGCTCCAGCAGCGAGTCGGTGCGCGCGAGGACCAGCTTGGTGAAGTCGAGGTCGGTGGCCGATCCGGTCAGCTTGCAGAGCACGACGCCGTTGATCGTCCTGTCCTCCTCGTGCTGGCCGATCAGGCGGGCCTTGAGGTGCGAAGGCAGGCAGGCCTTGGGGTCCCACGCGACCGCGGCCGTGTCCTTCTTCCCGGCCTTGGCGGAGTCCTTCCGGACCAGCTTCGTGAAGCTGTCGAAGGCGTCGGCCGCCTCGTCGGGGAGACCCAGCTCCTGCGGGATGTCGGAGTCGAACCAGACGAGCTCCTCTTCCTTTTCGCCTTCCCCGGTCAGGTCCACGGTCAGGGGGCCCTTCGCCCCCATGCGGCGCTGGAGCGTCGCGAGGTTGTCGCGCACGCGCTCCAGGTGGCGGACGGGGAGGTAGAGCAGGGCGTGTTCCGCGAAGAAGTCCGTCGGCTGGTCGATCTGCGCGGAGACGAGGATGTCCTTCCACTCGGCGTCGAGGACGCGCTTGAGCGAGTCCTGCAGGTCGGCCACGAGGAGGGCGCTGTCGGACTGGATCACCAGCATGAACTTGTCGCTGGCGCCGAACCGCCTGTTGACCTCCTGGAGGGCGAGCACGCTCGGGGTGTCCTTCGGGAGGAGGGAGGAGAGGTCGCTGTTGATCCGGATCTTCGTCGCGGCGAGCCAGCCCGAAAGGGCGAGCAGGGCGAGGGTCAGGGCGAGGAAAGGCCAGCGGAATCGGCGCAGGCGGCCGATCAGCGCGCGGGCGAAGCGCTCGGTCTTGGTTCCGTTCATCTTCGTTTTTTCCATTGGAATGCCAACTGAGGCAAAATAGAAAAAAGGGTCCTTTCGGCCCTCATTGTCTATTTTGTGGGGGATGAACACGCTTTCCGGCATCCGTCTCCCCGGCGCGGGCCTCCTCGCGGCGCTCGCGTTCCTCGCGCTCTCCGCGCACGCGGCCCCGATCGTCGCCCCCGCGGGCGCCCCGCACGCGCCCGGCCCCGCGGAGATGGGCAGCCACCCCATCGACAGCAAGACCTACAACGAGGTCTGGACCTGGCAGGCCCGCCTGAACGGCTCGATGGACCTCCTGGTCAACTTCACGCGCGGGAACTTCGGCTCGTTCAAGGACCCGGTCTGCGGCGCGAACGTCCTGCTCGTCGGGTTCGGCGGAAAGACGCATTCCGTCGCGCGCGAATACCCCAAGTCGAACTTCTCCTGGGACCCGGGCGCCGCGCGGATCCAGGTCCACAAGCAGATCTGGGCCGAGGGGCTCCCCCCGCAGAGGCACCACCTCCGCTTCGCCACGACGAAGAAGGGCGTGGAGTGGCTGGTCGACCTCGAGTTCACGCAGATCGCCCCTTCGCTCGTGCGCGGGAACGGCGTCTGGAAGCTGGGCGGGCACGCGTTCGGGCAGGTGATCCACGTCCCGTGGGCGAAGGTCTCCGGGACGATCGCCGTGGGCGGCGACACGGTCGCCGTGAACGGCACGGCGACGATGGACCACACCTGGCAGGACGACATGGCGCCCGAGATCGTCTCGCGCACCATTCGCTGGCGGACCACGGGCGCCTCGGGCGCGTGGGAGACCGCGTTCCTCGTCCGGCCCGAGGACGGGAAGGGCGTCGCGGGCTACGCGCTGCGCAAGGGTCCCGCGGGGACCGAGATGCGCGTTCCGCAGTCGTGGGAGGCCGCGGAGTCGAAGAAGGTCGGCGGGATCAAGGAGTGGCCGACGGTCCTGCTCGTGGACTACGGGCCGGCCGGGCGCGACTCCGTTTCGTTCGGCGACGCCTGGGCGAAGACCTCGGTGCTCGACGAGTTCGAGGGGGTCACGCGCTGGGCGGTCAAGAAGTTCCTCGGCGGCGAGGTGGTGGACTACCGCGGGCCCGCGAAGATCAACGGCAGGCCGGGCGCCTACGTGAACGCCTTCGTGAAGGACTGAGATGAAGACGATCGGCGCCCACGTCTCCGCCTCCGGCGGCCTTTGGCAGGCGCCGCTCAACGCCGCCGCGATCGGCGCGACCGCGTTCGCGCTCTTCACCAAGAACCAGCGCCAGTGGACGGCGCCCCCGCTCTCCGCAGCGGAGATCGACCGCTTCCGGAAGACGTGCGAGGAGAAGGGCTACGGCCCCGCGCAAATCCTGCCGCACGACTCCTACCTCATCAACCTGGGCAACCCCGACGCGGACAAGCGGGCCGTCTCGCTCGGCTCGATGGTCCACGAACTGCGGCGGTGCGAGGCGCTCGGGCTGGACCGGCTGAACTTCCACCCCGGCAGCCACCTGCGCGAGATTTCCGAAGAGGAGTGCCTCGGGCTCATCGCGGACGGGATGAACCGCGCGCTCGAACAGACGAAGGGCGTGACGCTGGTGATCGAAAACACCGCTGGCCAGGGGAGCAACCTCGGGTACCGTTTCGAGCACCTCGCGCGGCTGATCGAGCTGGTCGAGGACAAGAGCCGCGCGGGCGTCTGCATCGACACCGCGCACACGTTCGCCTCGGGCCACGACCTGCGCACGGCGGAAGCCGTCCGCGCGACGCTGGACGAGTTCGACCGCGTCGTCGGGCTGAAGTGGCTGCGCGGCATGCACCTGAACGACTCCAAGGCGGCCCTCGGCTCGCGCGTCGACCGGCACCAGAGCATCGGCAGGGGGCTGATCGGCGAGGAGTGCTTCCGGACGCTGATGAAGGACCCGCGCCTGGACGGGATTCCGCTGATCCTGGAAACCATCGACCCGGAGCTCTGGCCGAGCGAGATCGCGTCGCTGAAGGCCTGGGCCGGAGAGGAGTGAAAAGACCATGCGCCTGATCGAATTCGTCGCGCTCGGCGGCACCATCGGCTGGATCCTGGTGATGATGAACGTCTTCGGCTTCGGGCTGATGATCCGGAAGTGGCTGGAGATCCGGCGCTTCCAGCGCGTCGTCCGCCCGGGGCTGGCGAAGCAGATCGAGGAGCGCCTGCAGAAGGCCGGCGTGCGCGGGACCGTGCTGCTGGAGGCGGCGCGGACCGAGGTGGCGCAGTCGTGCGCGCCGCTGGAGCGCGGGATGTCGGCGCTGCAGACCATCGCGACCATCGCGCCGCTGACGGGGCTGCTCGGCACCGTGGTCGGGATCTTCAACGCGTTCCAGATCGTCTCTGAGCGCGGCCTCGACGACCCGGCGCTCTTCGCGGGCGGCATCAAGCTCGCGCTGGTCACCACGGTGATCGGCCTGGTGGTCGCCATTCCGCACGTCGTGGCCTACAACGCCTTCGCCACGGCGATCGACGCCGAGCAGAACGCGCTCGAGAACGAGCTGCTCCTCGACCTCGGCGAGCAGGAGCGGCCGAAGGGGGCCTAGTCCGTGCCGAGACGCCGCCGTCCGCTCCTGAAGCTCGACATGACGCCGCTCATCGACGTCGTCTTCCTGCTGCTGATCTTCTTCCTGGTCACCTCGATCTTCCGCAAGGACCAGACCACGCTGAACCTGCAGCTCCCGCCCGTGGGCGCGGCGGCGACCGAAGTCCCCGTGCGCCCGCTCCAGGTCGAGCTCTCCGAGACGCGGCTCGCCTTCGGCGGCGAGGTCCTCTCGTTCGAGGAGTTCGACCGGACGCTCGGCGGCGCGCCCGACCGCGAAGTCCCGGTTTCGGTGAAGATCGACGAGAACGTCCGCTACGAGCGCATCGCCAGGATGCTCGAGATCCTGCAGCGCCACGGGTTCCGGAAGCTGGACCTGGTGCAGCGCGTCAAGGAGCCCCGGTAGGGCTTTCCTTCCCGACTTCCCCCAGCGCCGCGAGCACAAGGCGGCCTGTCAAGAGCTGCACGCCCGGATAAGCCCTATGATGGCAATGCACAGGACAAGGCAGCCCAGCGCGCTTTCCTTGGCGCTTTCCTTGGCCACTTGTTTTTCGGTTTTGGAGTCGCAGTATGGGCATTGCGCCGCATCGACTGGGACGGGCGCGCCGCAATGAGAGCAGGTGCTCGTTTTTTCTCCCGACATCGTCTTTCTCTTGAAAAAGTTCGTCGCTCTTGACGGATGTAAAAAAAACGCACATATTGTGCAAGGGGAATTTTCAAAAAACACCGGAGCGCGCGAAATGGCCATTTTGGACGTCGTCAAGTTCGAATCGTCAGCCGACATATTGGCCTGGAAATTTCCCAAAAGCAAACTGACCACGAAAACGACGCTCATCGTGGCCGAATCGCAGGAAGCGATCTTTTTCAGGAACGGTCAGGCGCTGGACACGTTCGGTCCCGGCCGGTATCAGCTGACCACCGACAACCTTCCCCTTCTCCAGGGACTGGTCAACCTGCCCACGGGCGGCAAGGCGCCGTTTTCCGCGGAGGTGTGGTTCGTCAACAAGGCCTACAGCCTCAACATCCTGTGGGGCACGAGCACTCCCATCCAGCTGCAGGACCCCAAGTACGGCGTCTTTGTTCCGGTTCGCGCCTTCGGCCAGTTCGGCGTTCGGGTGGACGACGTCAAGAAGTTTCTGATCAAGCTGGTGGGAACGCTTCGTTTGTTCGACACCAAGACGCTGACCGGCTACTTCAAAGGCTTCTACCTGACCCATGCGAAGACGATGATCTCGAAGTGCCTGGTGGAGCAGAAAATCCCGGTGCTCGAGATCAACGCCAACCTGCTCGCCCTTTCGGAGTCGCTCAAGTCGCAATTGCAGGGGGTCTTCGACGAATACGGCATCACGCTTGCGTCGTTCATGTTGAACTCCATCTCGGTGCCCGACGACGATCCCGGCGTTCAGAGACTCAAGGCCGCGTTGGCCAAGAAGGCCGAGATGAGCGTCCTGGGATACGACTACCGCACCGAACGCAGCTTCGACACGATGGAACAAGCGGCCTCGAACAAGGGGGTCGGAGCCGGACTGATGGACGCCGGGGTGGGGCTGGGCATGGGGCTCGGACTCGGAGGGCCCTTGGGCAAACTGATGGGCCAGGTGGCGTCGCAGCTGCAAACGCAGCCGCCGGCTTCCGCGTCGTCATCGGAAGCGACGATTACCTGCGACAAGTGCGGCGCCTCGTATCCGAAGGGAAGCAGGTTCTGCCCCAACTGCGGAGACGCGTTCAATCCCTGCCCCAAGTGCGGCGCCGACATGCCCGAGGGGAAACCCTGTCCCAAATGCGGCTTCGTGCCGAAAAAATGCCCCAATTGCGGGGCAACGCTTGCAGATGGCGTCAAGTTCTGTCCGGAATGCGGATCCGCCACTGTCAAGAAGTGTTCCGCCTGCGGAACGGAATTGGCTCCCGGAGCCAAGTTCTGTCCTGAATGCGGCGCCAAAGCCTAAGCTCATGCAACCATAGAGAGGAAGAAATGTCATCCAAAGTCGTCACTCTGATTTGCGGGTGGGCCTTTGCTGCTCTTGTGGTCGCGGTAATGCTTCTGCTTGGCCATGACCAGACCGGCGGAAACATTCCCGTCGTTTACAAGACCGCATGCGCCTGCGTTTCCTTGGCAATCCTCGTGGGAACCCACTTGGCCGCGTTCTCGGGAGGGCATCCCAAACGCATAGCGACGGTGGTTCTCTGGGTCGCGCTATTGCTCTTTACGGCGGTTTACTCCACGTTCACGATGATGTCCGACGAACCCCGCCTGGTCGCCTACATCGCGGTCAATCTATTGACTTTTGGCGCCGTTTCCGTTTTGAGCTTCGTTCTTTGGAGTTCCGCTACACGCGGCGATGCAAGCCAGCGAGCCTGTTTCGAGACCAAACGGGCGATGCTCCGAAGCCGCATCGTGGCAGACGCCATGTGTCATGGCGCCGCCGGCGTCAAGTACGCCGAACAGCTTCGGACTCTTGCCGAAAACCTTCGCTTCCAGGACGATTCGGCGACTGTCGAACAAGACGAACAGATTTTGGATCGCCTAAACGACTTGTCGGAGCACCTTGCCGAAGAAGGTTATCCTGTCCAGGAACGCATCGACGAGATAGACGACCTCGTCAAACAGCGCAACTTCGCGGTGAAGTCGCTGAAAAGCCTTCATTAGCCCGTCAAAACCGACCGGTCTCCTCCAGGGCCGCGAGCACGGCCCGGACGATGGCGTTCCGGTCGCCGCTCCACGCGGGCGCGAGGAGCATGTCCGACGGGGTCTCGCCCGAGACGCGCTCCACCGCGGTCGAGCGCGGGAGGATGGACGCGAACTCCGCGACCCCGCGCGCGTACTCCTCCAGGGTCGGGAGCGCGAACTCGCCTCGTTCCCACTCCTCCGCCAGCCGCGTCCCCTTCACGACGTGGAGCGGGTGGATCTTGACGCTCTCCACGGGGTGCGCGGCCAGAAAACGCGCCGTCGTTTTCCAGTCTTCGGGCGTCTCTCCGGGCAGTCCGAGGATGACGTGCGCCGCGAGGGAGACGCGCGGGTTCTTCGCGGGAGTCCCGTCGCGGAAAAGAGCCCGGGCGTCCGCCCACTCCGCGGCGGTGTGGCCGCGCCCGATCCGCGCCAGCGTCCGGTCGTTCGCGCTCTGCAGCCCGAGCTCCAGGACGATTGGCTTGCGTTCCGCCAGCTCCTCGAGCAGGTCGCGCACGCCCTCGTCCACGCAGTCCGGGCGCGTGCCGATCGCGAGGCCGTCCACGCGCTCGTCGGCGAGGATCGATTCGTAGACCGCGCGGAGCCTTTCGGGCGCGCCGTAGGTGTTGGACCAGGGCTGCAGGTAGGCGAGGACCCCTGCGTCGGGGCGTTTCGCCTTCAGGCGCGCGATCCCCTCGTCGAGCTGCTCGGCGACGCTCTTCCGCGTCCCCGCCACGGGCGAGAAGGAGCGGTTGTCGCAGTAGGAGCAGCCGCCCGTCCCGCGCGTCCCGTCGAGGTTCGGGCAGCGGAAGCCGGCGTCGAGGACGACCTTCCGCGTCTCCTTCCTCCCGGGAAAGAGTTCGCGCAGGAAGGAGGCGTAGCTCTTGAACGGGAGTCCGCTCATCCGCGCCTGTAGTCGTCGTCGAAGCGCTCGATGTCGTCTTCGCCGACGTAGCTCCCCACCTGGACCTCCACGATCTCGAGCCGCTCGGTCCCGGGGTTCTCCAGCCGGTGCATGCGGCCCGCGGGGATGTAGGTGGATTCGTTGGGGCGGATGGTCAGCACGTCGTCGCCGTTGGTCACCTTGGCCACGCCGGAGAGGACGACCCAGTGCTCGCTGCGGAAACGGTGCTTCTGCAGCGAGAGGCGGGCGCCCGGCTTGACGGCGATGCGCTTGATCTTGTAGCCCTCGCCCTCGCGGAGCACGGTGTACTTGCCCCAGGGGCGCGAGGCGGTCGTGTGCACGGAGGCCAGCTCGGAGCCGCTCGCCTGCAGGATCTCGACGATCGACTTCACCTGCTGCGACTTGCCGCGCGGGGCGACCAGCAGCGCGTCGGAGGTGTCCACCACGATCGAGTCGTGCAGGTCCACCGTCGCCACCACGCGGTCGCGCGCCAGGATCAGGTTGCCCGTCGATCCCACGGAGATGTGCTTGTCGGAGAGGGTGTTGCCGGCGTCGTCGCGCGGAAGCTCGGCGTAGAGGCTCTCGAACGAGCCGAGGTCGTTCCAGCCGAAGTCGGAGGGGACGACCTTCACGCAGTCGCTCTTCTCCATCACCGCGTAGTCGATCGACTTGGAGGGGATGGCGAGCATCGCCTGCATCGGAATCCGGACGAACCGCCCTTCCGCCTTCGACTCCTTCAGCGCGGCCTCGCAGGCCCCGAGGATCGCGGGCTCGCGCTTCTCCAGCTCGCGCAGCAGCGTTCCGGCCTTGAAGCAGAACATCCCGGAGTTCCAGAGGAAGTCGCCGCTCTCCAGGTAGAGCTTCGCCGTCTCCAGGTCGGGCTTCTCCACGAACCGGACGACGTCCTCGCCCTTCGCCTGGATGTAGCCGTATCCGGTCTCGGGCGCCGCGGGCTTGATCCCGAAGGTGACGAGGAAGCCGAGCCGGGCGAGCCGCTCCGCCTCGCGCAGGGACTCTTCGTACTTCGCCTTGTCGCGGACGAGGTGGTCGCTGGGCGTGGCCAGGACGACTTCCTCCGGGTCGAGCGCCAGGCAGGCGAGCGCGAGCGCGGGCGCGGTGTTCCGTCCGGTCGGCTCCAGGACGAAGCGCGACTCCGGCGCGCCGGGGACGCGGTCCGCGAGCTCGTCCAGCTGGTCCGCCGCGAGGAAGTACTGTTCGGCGTTCGAGACGACCAGCCGCTCCGGGCAGAGGGAGTTGCGGAGGACGGTCTCCTGGAAGAGCGAGCGCTCGCCGAGGAGGTGGACGAACTGCTTGGGCATCAGCTGGCGGGAAAGAGGCCAGAGCCTCGTTCCGGAGCCGCCGCAGAGAATGACGTTGATCATGGTTCGTTTCCTTGCGCTTCGCCGGCGAAGAACCGGCGCAGCATGGTGAAAACCGGCTTGTCCTCCCGGCGGAGGGCGTCGACGCGGAGCTCCGCCGGGTCGAGGGAGAGGATCCGCGCGCACATCTCCTCGGGCGAAACCTCGTCGAGCAGCGCGACGGCGAGCCCGCGTCCGGCGAGCTTGCGCGCGATCTGCAGCTGGTGGTCGTCCACGTGTTCCCCGAACTCCGCGCGCCGCGGAACGACGACGGGCCTGCGCCCCTGCCGCAGCGACGACATCAGGATCCCCACGCCGGCGTGCGCGACGACCACGGGCGTCTCGCGCAGGCGGCGCGCCATCTCGTCGAACGGAAGCCACCGGACCGCGGTCAGGTTCTCCGCCGGCTTCGGGGAGGCCATGCCGTATTGGTAGAGCACGCGCCGGCCGCTTCGCGCGAGCAGCGCCGCCAGCTCGTCCATCCGCGCGAAGGGGGCGTCGAACGTCCCGAGCGTCGCGAACACGTCGAACTCAGAAGACGCTTCCGCCATAGACTCCCTTGGGGTAGAACGGAGCGAGCTCCTCCCACTGGTAGAGGAAGAGATCCGCGAACCGCGCGCAGACCCGCCCCGTGGGCGACGGCCCGTCGACGCGCGCCAGCGTCTCGACGAAGCAGGTCCGCGTCCCGGGCATCAGCTTCGCGAGCAGGAAATAGGGGACGGCGATCGAGCTCCCCGTGCTGACGATCCGGTCGGGCCGGTATTTCAGCAGGAGGAGGGGCGCCTGGAGGAAGTCCCAGGCCACGGCGCCGAGCCGCGCGAGGTTCTTCGCGAACCCCAGCCGGGAGGAGACCCGCGCCACGCAGTCCTTCGCCCAGTGGACGGTCTTCCCCTCCAGCAGCACGACGGCGTCGTTCTTCTTCGGGACGACCCAGTGGATTTCGAGCCCCTCCGCGCAGGGTTCGGCCTGGAGGAGCTCCATGAGGTGCCCCCCCGCCGCGCAGACGAAAAAGGCGCGTCTTCTCTTCCCGTTCATCGTCAAGAAACTAGAAACTATGAATTAGCGGCCAAATCCCCCTAAACGACCCGAAACCGGCGATTCCGGAGAAAAATTTTCCATTCCCCCTTGCCAGGGGCCGGGGAAAAGCCTATGTTTGCGCTCACCCCCGAAAAAGGGGCGTCCGCCGCCGAGCGGACGAGCGCTTGAAAATCCGAGGACATATGCTTGTGCAGAGGCCTGCGTCGTTCGAGAGAACAAGACGCAAGTCTGTCTAGCGAACGA
>JAGCEZ010000053.1 GCA_017650365.1 Fibrobacterales bacterium
AACCTCGTCGAACTGAACAAAAAGGGCGAACTGGGGAACCTCCTCTACTTCTCGGGCTGCAACGTCCGCGACCTCGAACAGCTCCACAAGATGAACCAGAACGTGCAGTCGCACGCGAAGGAAAACCCCTTCAACCTGCCCTTCCTCATCACGATCGACCAGGAAGGCGGCCAGCTGACCGCGATCCACCGCGGCACCACGATGTTCCCCGGCAACATGGCCATGGGCTTCGCCAACGACAAGTCGATGGCCGAACGCCAGGGCCGCCACGTGGGCCAGGAGCTCCGCTACGCCGGCATCAACATCTGCTACGCCCCCGTCCTCGACGTCTCCTACGACAGCGACAAGACGCCGATCGTGGACAACCGCATGTTCTCCTCCAAGCCCTCCGTCGTCGCCGACATGGGCGCCGGCTTCATCAAGGGGATGCAGGCCGAGGGCGTGGCCGCCTGCGGCAAGCACTTCCCCGGCATGCGCCTCACCCAGGAAGACACCCACTTCAAGTGCGACAGCCACCCCGGCGACATGAAGCGCCTGGTCGACGTCGAGCTCGCCCCCTACCGCAAGGCCATCAAGGCCGGCCTGCAGGTGGTCATGACCCACCACGGCGTCTTCCCCGCCATGGACAAGAAGTACCCCGCCTCCATGTCGAAGAAGTGGTACGACTACCTCCGCAAGGACCTCGGCTTCAAGGGCCTGACCGTCACCGACGACCTCATCATGGGCGCCGTCCGCGCGCAGTTCGGCGACGCCGAATCGGTCATCGTCGCCCTCAACGCCGGCGCCGACCTCCTCATGCACACCGCCCTCTCCGCCACCTACGTCGACATCATCGAGGAAGCGGTGAAGAGCGGCCGCGTGAAGCAGTCCCGCGTGGAAGAGGCCTGCATGCGCGTGCTGCAGTACAAGGCGCGCCTCTGCACCCCGATCCCCGAGAAGAAGATCGCCAACAAGTACGACGGCGACAAGATCGCCTACGAAATCGCCAAGAAGGCGCTGATCAAGTACAAGGACGCGGGCAAGAGCCTCTTCCCGCTCAAGATCCAGCCCGAGACCAAGGTCGGCGTCATCTTCGCCAACCCCGCCCGCCTGGTGATGAGCGACGCGATCAACCTCTACGACAACCTCTCCATCGAGGCGACGATCCGCCGCCGCGTCGGCCACCAGAACGTGAAGGAGACCTTCATGCCCTGGCGCCCCACGCTGATGGAACGCGTCTCCGTCGGCGACATCGCGATGATCACCGACCTGCTGATCTTCACCACCGTCAACGCCTACGCGTTCGAGGAACAGGTGGAGGCGCTCAAGTACATCCGCAGCTTCCTCCCCAAGGGGAAGAAGACCATCATCGGCGTCGCCACCCGCGGCCCCTCCGACGCGAAGATCCTCGCCGAATACTGCGACGCGGTGATCGTGACCGGCGGCCTGACCCAGGTGACGCTCGACGCGCTCGTGGACGCCCTCTTCAAGGACGGCGAATTCGACAAGAACCCCGCGAAGAAGATCTAGAGCCATGCGAAAGAAAACGACGCAGACGAACTGGAAGATCACCGAAGAGGGATTCGACCTCGTCCATCCGTACCAGTACCGCCCCTGGGTCAACTACCTGGCCAACGGCGAATACGGGATGCGGATCTCGCACCTTGGCGACGGCTACGCGACCACGCTCGAAGAGCCCCGCCGCGTGATCACCAACTACGACTTCTTCACGCCGAACAAGGGCCGCTTCCTCTTCGTGAAGGAGGGGAACAACCTCTGGTCGCCCTCGTTCTACCCGGTGAAGAGCAAGCTCGACGCCTACTGCTGCCGCCACGCCCCGGGCTACACCCGTTGGACGTCGCGCAAGAACGGCGTCGAGGTGGTCTCCACAGTCTTCCTGCCCCGCAAGGGCGCGTTCGAGATCTGGAAGACCACGGTGCGCAACCTCTCCAGGACCCCGAAGAAGGTCTCGGTCTTCCCCGAAGCCGAGTTCCACCTCTACAACAACATGTCGGTGGACCCGGTCTACTACTCCTGGTTCACCAACTCCGAGTACGACGAAGCCAAGAAGACCCTCGGCTTCTTCAAGACGCTCGACAACGACGCCTGCTACGGCTTCTTCGCCTCGATCAAGAAGCCGAACTCGTGGGAGACCAGCCTCCGCCGCCTCTGCGGCGACGGCGACATCCAGTATCCCGAAGCGGTGCTGAAGGGCAGGCTCGCGCAGACGATCTCCGCCGGCGACCCCTACGTGGGCTGCTTCCAGTTCGATTTGAACCTGAAGCCCGGGCAGGAGTGGAGCAACGCGGTCTTCCTCGGCGAAGGGCGCAAGCAGCTCGCCGCCGCCCGCCGGAACTTCCCGGACGTCAAGGCCGTGGACGCCGAATTCGCCGCCGTCGCGGCGATGTGGAAGAAGCGCCTGCACCGCGACGAGTTCGAGACGGTGAAGAACCCCGTGCTCCGCGGCTACCTGCAGAGCTTCTTCCCCTACCAGGTCTACCAGCAGTCCGAAGGTCTCGTGCGCGGGACCTGGCGCGGCTACCGCGACGTCGCGCAGGACGCGATGGGCCTCTCCTACTTCAGCCCCGCGGGCGCCCGCAAGCTCCTGCAGACGCTGCTCGGCAAGCAGTACCGCTCCGGCCGCTGCCCCCGCCAGTGGAACACCGAAGGCGGCCCGAACGACGAACGCGACTTCCACGACCTCCCGCTCTGGTTGCCGCTGGCCGTCGCCAAGTACTACGCCAACAGCGGCGACGAGTCGGTCTTCTCGATGAAGGCCCCGTGGATCGACGACAAGACGGAATCGACGCTCGCCGAACACCTCGACGCCTCGATGGAATACTGCCTGAAGTACGGCGCCCACGGCCTGCTCGAGATGGGCAAGGGCGACTGGAACGACGCGCTCAGCGGCCTCGGCCCCAAGGGCGAGAGCATCTGGCTGAACGAGTTCGCCTACTTCGGCCTCGCGCAGATGAAGAAGTTCCGCGACGAGCACGGCATGAAGTTCCGCACCGACATCGAAGCCCACATGGAGAAGCTCTACCGGGGCGCGATCGGCTGCTGGAACGGGAAGTGGTTCACCCGCGGCTACGGCGAGGCGGGATACCCCGTCGGCGGCAAGGACCGCATCTTCCTGCTTCCCCAGGCCTGGTTCACCATCAGCGGCATGGCCGAACGCGACCCCGCCAAGGCGAAGACCGCGCTGGACAACATGGTCAAGAAGCTCCGCAACGACAACGGGCTCCTGATCTGCAACCCGGGCTGGGCGAAGTTCGACGCGAAGTCGGGCAACATCTCGGCCCTGGCCCCTGGCCTCGCCGAGAACTTCGCGATCTACAACCACGCCTCCGCCTTCGGCATCTACGCGCTGCTGACCGCGGGCCGCGAGAAGGAAGCCGTGGAGTTCATCAAGAAGGTGCTCCCGATCTACAAGAACCCCGACCAGACCCGCGCGGAGCCCTACGTGCTGGTCAACTTCTACAACGGCGGCTACTACCCCTGCAAGGCCGGCGAAGGCGGCATCTCCTGGCTGACCGGCACGGTCCACTGGATGGTGATGTCCTTCTTCGACCACGTCTTCCCCCGGAAGATCGACATCGAGTAGGGAACGGAACCGGAAGAGGCCTGCGAGAGCGGGCCTCTTCCTCTTTTCCGGCGGCCGGCTCCGGGCCGCGCGGGAAGGTGGCTCGGGAGCGGGGAATCGTGTATCTTGTATTCGCCTCCGGGAGACGGAAAAAGATGCCTGGGAACGTTCGCGCAATTCTGGCCGCACTCCTCCTCGCGGGATCCGCGTGGTCGGAGACCGCCGCGCCCGCCCCCGCCCCCGACTCCCTCGAAAACGCAACGCGAAATTCCGCGGAGGACTCCGCCCGCCGCGTCCTCCCGCCGCTCGACGCGGCGGTCGAGGTCCGCATGGTCCCCGCGTCGCCGCGCGTGGGCGGCCCCTTCTCCGTCGCGCTGACTCTCCGCTGGGAGGGGCCCGAGATGCTCCTCGCCGCCCCGCGCGGCTGGACCTCGTTCGCGGCGCTCGAGCCCGTGGACCGCGCCGAGACGCAGACGCGCGAAATCGGTCCCTCGGGGAAGACGCTCAACCGCCGGGATTTCGTTTTGAACTACCGCCCGCTGCGCGAGGGGACGGTCGACCTCTCCGGGCTTTCGATCCTGGTCGCGCGCGCCTCCGGGGCGCAGGAGACCCTGCAGGTCGCGCCGTGGCGCGTGGAGATCGGGCCCGAACCGCTGCTCCCGTGGTGGGGCTGGTGCCTCGCCGCGCTCGGGATCGGCGCCGTCGCGCTCGGCCTGCTGCGCTGGCGCGAGGTCCGGAAGGCGCGGAAGTCCGCGCCGGCTCCGGCCGACCCGCGCGAAGAGCTGGCGGCGCGGTGGCGCGCGCTCAAGGGCCGCCTGCGCTCGTCCGAACTCGACCGCTCGTGGCTGGCCGAGGTCTCGGAGCTGGCGCGCGCGGCGCTCCTCCTCGACGGGGCGGACCCGTCGCTGCGCACGGAGGAGATGGCGAACGCGAAGATCGCCGCGCTGGAAGGCGGAGCGGACTCCGCGGCCCCGTCCGAGGCCGCGCTCCGCGCCGCGTGGAAGACCGTCCGGCAGGAGCTGGTCCACTCCCTCTACGGGGGCGGGCTGCGCCCGGTCGGGAAGAACAGGGAAACCCTCCGGGCCCTGCGCATCTGCCTGGGCCTGAACGACGAGGAGACGATATGAGCACAGACATCCAGGAACTTTCCTCCAAGGTCCAGGAGACCGGCGCCTTTTGCGCGCCGCTGCTCCGCGAAATGGGAAAGGCGGTCGTCGGGCAGAAGAACCTGACGCGCTCGCTGCTGGCCGGCCTGCTGGCCGACGGGCACCTGCTGCTCGAAGGGCTTCCGGGCCTGGCGAAGACGACGGCGGTGCGCGCGCTGGCCGACGCGGTGGGGCTGGAGTTCAGCCGCATCCAGTTCACGCCCGACCTCCTCCCCGCGGACCTGGTCGGCACCACGATCTACAACGCCGCGAAGTCCACGTTCGAAGTGCGCAAGGGCCCGCTCTTCTCGCAGCTCGTCCTGGCCGACGAAATCAACCGCGCGCCGAGCAAGGTGCAGAGCGCGCTGCTCGAGGCGATGCAGGAGCGCCAGATCACGATCGGCGACGAGACGTACCGGCTCGACGAGCCCTTCCTCGTGCTCGCCACGCAGAACCCGATCGAGCAGGAGGGGACCTACCCGCTGCCCGAGGCGCAGGTGGACCGCTTCATGCTGAAGGTGAAGGTCGGCTACCCCTCGCCCGACGAGGAGCGCCGGATCCTGGACGCCGCCTCCGGCGCCGGGTTCGAGAAGCCGAACCGCGTGGTCGGGAAGGAGGCGCTGGTCGCCGCGCGCGGCGTCGTCCGCGAACTCTACATCGACGACCGCATCAAGGAGTACGTCGTCCGCCTGGTGGGCGCCACGCGCCGCCCCGCGGACTGCGGCCTGGGCGAGCTGGCGCCGCTGGTCCAGGTGGGCGCCTCGCCCCGCGCCTCGATCGACCTGGCGCGCGCGGCCAAAGCCAACGCCTTCATCGACGGCCGCGCCTACGTCACGCCCGAGGACGTCAAGGCCGTCGGGCTCGAGGTCCTGCGCCACCGCCTGGTGCTCAGCTACGAGGCCGAGGCCGAGGAGATGGACTCGGACGAGATCGTGCAGAAGCTCTTCGCGGGCGTGGAAGTCCCGTAGGAAGAAGCGATGGCCCTTCTCCGCGAAAAAGACGCCCGGACCTCCGGCGCCCCCAGGGTGCCGAAGGAGGTGCTGCGCTCGGTCCGCCGGATCGAGATCGGCACGCGCCGCCCGATCGACGAGGTCATGGCGGGCGCCTACCACTCCTCCTTCAAGGGAAGGGGGATGGAGTTCGCGGAGGTGCGCGAATACGTGCCCGGCGACGACGTGCGGACCATCGACTGGAACGTGACCGCGCGCACGGGGCGCCCGCACGTCAAGCAGTTCGTGGAGGAGCGCGAGCTGACCGTCGTGCTGGCCGTGGACGTGAGCGCGAGCGGAACGTTCGGAAGCCGCGTCCGGTCGAAGTCCGAGGCCGCCGCGATGCTCGGTGCGCTCCTCGCCTTCTCCGCCGCGCGCAACGGCGACAAGGTCGGGCTGATGCTCTTCAGCGACCGCGTGGAGCGCTGGATTCCGCCGGCGAAGGGCCGCGGCCACTCGCTGCGCTGCCTGCGCGAGATGCTCGCCTGCGAACCCGAGGGCCGCGGCACCGACGTCGCCCTGGCGATGGCGGAACTGCGCAAGCAGCTTCGCCGGCGCGCGGTCGTGGTCCTGATCTCCGACTTCCTCGACGACGGGTACGAACAGCCGCTCAAGCTGCTCGCCGGAAAGCACGACCTCCTCGCCCTGGGGATCGTGGACCCGCGCGAGGCCGAACTCCCCGAATCGGGCCTGGTCGAGCTGGAGGACGCGGAGACCGGGGAGCTCCGCCTGATCGACTGCGGCGACGCCGCGTTCCGGAAGAACTTCGCCGAATCCTCCCGTCGCCGGCGCCGCAGGCTGGCCGACTCGTTCCGGCGCATGGGCGTCGACTTCGTGGAGGTCCCGCTCCAGGACGAGATGCAGCGCGTGCTCGACCCCGTGATCTCCTATTTCCGCAGGAGGGCCCGTGCGCATTAGCGTCTTCGCGCTCTCCGCGCTCCTTCTCCCCGCGGTTCCGCTCTTCGCGCAGCCGCCCGCGGATTCCCTTTCCGCGCCGGTTCCCGCCGCCGCGTCCGCCCTTCCGCCCGCGCCGCCCGAGGGGACGAAGCTCGTGCTGGAGGTCGAACCCTCCGAACTCTCCATCGGCGACCTCTTCCGCGTGACGCTGACGGTCGAGACGCCCGCCGGGTGGCTCGCGGAGATGCCGCACGGCGTCGCGCAGCTCGGCGACTTCGAGGTGCGCCGCTTCCAGCCCGAAGAGCCCGAACGGTTCCGCGGCCCGGCGGGGAAGATGCAGAGGACGCGCTGGAAAGGGGAGCTCGCGCTCTTCGGATCCGGGCTCGCCACGCTGCCCTCGCTCGTCGTCGCGGTCGCGGACACGGCGACCGGGCGGATCTGGAGGCTCGCGACCGACCCCGTCCTCGTGAACGTGGTCTCGCGCGGGCTCGACTCCACCGCGGACATCGAACCCGACGACGGGCCCGTGGAGACCTCGGGCGGGATCCCGCTCGCCGCGGGAATCGCGCTCGGGATCCTCGCGCTCGCGGGAATCGTCGCCGCGGCCTGGCGCCTGCGCGCGAAGCGGCGCGAGGCGGCGATGCCCCCGCACGAACGGTGCCTGCTCGAAATCGAACGGCTCCTCGCCCGCGGCGACGGCTCCTCGGACGACCAGGCCCGCCAGAACGCCTTCTGCACCGCGCTCGGGCTCTCGCTGCGCGGCTACCTGGACCGCCGGTTCGGGCTCTCGACGCTCGAGAAGACCACGAGCGAATTCATCGCGGAACTGGAGTCCCGCGGCGGCGAGACCGCGCCCCTCGTTCCCGGGATCCGCGAGTTCTGCCGGCGCACGGACGTCGTGAAGTTCGGCGGCGCGCGGCTCGCCGAAGGAGAGGCGCTCCTCCTCGCGGACCAGGTGCGCGACGCGGTCCTGAAGACGAAGCCGGCGGACGAGGAGGCGAAGCGGTGAACTTCCTCTCCTCCTTCCATTCGCCCTGGGCGCTCGCGCTGCTGCCCCTCCCGTTCCTGCTCGCGTGGTGGCGCGTCCGCTCGCGCCGGTCGCGCGCGCTGAAGTACTCCTCGACCGCGCTCTTCGGCGACGTCCGCCCGACGCTCCGCGCGCGCCTTTCGGGCTGGCTGCCCTGGCTCCGCGCGGCCGCGATGGCCCTGCTGGTCGTCGCGCTCGCCCGCCCGCGCGAGGGGATGGAGTCGCAGGAGGTGGTCTCCGAGGGCGTGGACATCGTGCTCGCGCTCGACCTCTCCGGATCGATGCAGGCGCTCGACCTCGTCGGGCAGAACGAAATCAAACGGCTCTCCGGCATGAGCGTGGAGACCTTCGTGAAGAAGGAGTGGCCGAAGCGCTCGCGCCTGGGCGTCGCGAAGGAGGTGGTCGCCGACTTCGTCTCGAAGCGCCCGACGGACCGCATCGGGCTGGTCGGCTTCGCCGGCGAGTCGCAGGTGCTCTGCCCGCCGACGCTCGACCACGGCATCCTGCTGGAGATGCTGCAGGCCGCGGACCACGAGACGATCCCGGTCAACGGCACGGCCATCGGCGACGCGCTGATGAACTCTCTCCGCCGCCTCGACCGCTCCAAGGCGCCGTCGAAGGTGGTCGTCCTCCTCACCGACGGGATCCACAACGCCGGGCGCGCGCATCCCGCGCAGGCCGCGCAGATCGCGAAGACGCTGGGCGTCCGCATCCACGCCGTGGGCGTGGGCAAACGCTCGGGCACGCAGCTCGTCCCCGCGCAGAACCCCTTCACCGGCTCGCTCTTCTGGCAGGAGGTCCCCGTCCGCGCCGAGGAGCAGGTGGACGAGGCCACGCTGAAGTCCGTCGCCGAAACGACCGGCGGACGCTATTTCCGCGCGACCGACCGGACGCAGCTCGCCGACATCTACGGCGAGATCGACAGGATGGAGAAGAGCGAGGTCCGCACGCGCACCTTCACGAAATACCGCGAGCGCTACCGCCCGTGGCTGCTGGCCGGGGCGCTGCTGCTCCTGCTCGAGCTTCTTCTCGGACGCACCAGACTGCTGAGGGCGCCATGAACTTCGTCTCTCCCGTCTGGTTCTGGGCTCTCCTCGCGCTGCCGCTCATGGCCGCGCTGCAGTGGCGCGCGCAGCGCCGCAGGAAGAAGCTGCTGGAAAGTTTCGCCGCGCCCGCGCTTCTCCGCCGGCTCGCCCCCGAGACGCGCCTCTGGGCTTTGCTCCTGCGCGAGGGGACGCTCCTGCTCGCGCTCCTCTTCCTGGTCCTCGCGCTGGTCCGCCCGCAGTGGGGGACCGTGGCGCGCAACGTCCAGCGCCAGGGGCTCGACCTGATGCTGGTCGTGGACGCCAGCCGCTCCATGCAGGCGCAGGACATCGCGCCGAGCCGCATGGTGCGCGCCCGCCACGAGATCGGCGCCTTCCTCGAAGGGGCCGAGGGCGACCGGATCGGGCTGATCGGCTTCGCGGCGGAGTCCAGGACGCTCTGCCCGCTGACCGCGGACTACGGCGCGGTGCGGCTTTTCGTGGACGAGCTGGATCCGGACGAATTCGCGCAGGGGACCGACATCGCCGGGGCGCTGCGCCGCGCGGCGGCCTCGATGCCCGAACAGAACTCGCGGTTCCAGATCGTCGTGCTCGTGAGCGACGGCGAGGAGCACGACGAGGAGGCGCTCGGCGTCGCGCGGCAGCTCGCCGCGCGCGGGATCACGCTCTACTCCGTCGGCATCGGCTCGACGGCGGGCGTGCCGATCCCCCTCTCCTCGGAGGGCGGCGCCCGCTACAAGACCGACGCGCGCGGCGAGGTGGTCACCACGCGCCTGAACGAGAACCTGCTGCGGGAGATCGCCGAGGCGGGAGGCGGGAAGTACTACCACGCCGGCCCCGACGACTTCGAGCTCCGCCGCGTCCTGGACGACATCCGGGACCGCGAGCGCCGCACGATCGACTCGGACCTCTACGAGCAGATGGTCGAGCGCTACCAGATCCCCCTGGCCGTCGCGCTCTTCCTGCTCGCGCTGGAACTGGTCCTGCCTTCGGCCCTCGCGGCGCGCCGCGGAAGGAGGGCGCCGTGATCCTCAGACCCGTCTCCGCCGCCCTCCTCTGCGCGTGCGCCTTCTGCCTCTGCGGAACGGCGTTCGCGGGCGACGGGCAGAAGGCCTACGCGCAGGGCGACTTCGCCGCCTCCGCGGCGCGCTTCTCCGCCGAGCTCGCCGAGGATTCCCTCTCCGCGGCCAAGCGCTACAACCTCGGCGCGGCGCTCCTGGCGGAGCGCAGGAGCGCGGAGGCCCTCGCCCTCTTCAAGTCCGCGCTCCCCTCGGCGGACACCGCGCTCGCATCGAAGATCTGGTACGACGTCGGCAACGCGCAGTACCGCGTCGGCGAGTCCGCCGCGGACCCCCAGGCGAAGATCTCCGCCTGGAAGGAGGCGATCGCGGCGTGGCGCCAGGCGCTCTCGCTCGACGAAAAGCACGAGAAGGCCAAGCGGAACGTCGAACTGGTCCAGAAGCGGCTCCAGCACGAAATCGACAAGCTGAAGCAGCAGAACCAGAACGAACAGGAGCTTTCCGAAGAGGCGAAGAAGGCGCTCAAGGAGGCCTACGCACTGGTCCGCGAGGAACGCTACGCCGAGGCGCAGGCCGTGCTCGACAGGGCGCTCGAACGCGAACCCTCCGCGCGGAAGCTCTCCGAGGCCGCGCGCCGCGTCGGGCAGGTCGCCGACATCGCCGCGGGCCGCGCGCCGAAGACGGAAGGGGAGGGCGGACGATGAAGGCGCTTCTCCTCCTCCTGGTCCTCGCGAACGCGCTCTTCGCGCGCACCGCGCACGAGGCGTGGCGCGAAGGGGCCGCGCTCTACGTCGAGGAACAGAACGAACGCGCGCTCGCGGTCGTGGAGCAGGGGCTCGCGCAGTTCCCCGGCGACCGCAAGCTCGAGATGCTGAAGACGCTGCTCGAAGAACAGAAGCAGAACCAGCAGAATCAGCAGAATCAGAACCAGCAGAACCAGAACCAAGACAAACAGAACGACAATAACGACCAGGACAAACAGGACAAGCAGAACCAGCAGGATCAGCAGGACCGGCAGAACGGCGGCGAGGGAAATTCGCAGGACCAGAGTTCGCAGGGCGGAAGCTCCGACGGTCAGGACGGACAGAGCCGGGATTCCGGCTCCTCCGGCGCCTCCTCCAGCTCCGCGGGCGGCGCGGGAACGGGCGGCGAAGGCAGCTCCTCGTCGCAGGGCGAAGAACCCGAGCCGCAGGCCGCGGACGGGCGTCCCGAACAGACGCCGCCGCCCGGGCGGGAGATGACCGAAGAGCAGGCGCGGCAGCTCCTCGAAAGCTTCGCGGACGAAGACCGCAAGCAGAAGGGGAAGCCGCGCAAGGGGATCCGGGTTCCGGGAGGGAAAGACTGGTGATTCGTCCGATCCGCCTCTTCGCGATCTTTTTCGCATTGCTTTTTTCGCTCGCGCCCTCCGCGCGGGCGGAGATCTCGCTCGAGATGGACCCGCAGCAGCCGGAGCAGGGCCAGGAGTTCGACTTCGCGCTCGTCGTCCCGGCGTCCGAGCTGCCGGAGGCGTTCAACTTCCCCGAGCTGGAGTTCGCGCCGGGCGTGCTCGAGGTCCTGGCGACCGGGAGCTCCGACGACGTGCGCCGCGACTTCTTCTTCGGGCGGTACAAGGTCAAGCGGTTCGCGTTCCGGATGAAGGCGCTGCGCGACGGCGCGCACCAGGTCGCCATCTGGTGGACCGTGGGCGGGACGCGGCGGGCGATCGGCAACGCGCGCGTCGTGGTGCGCCGCAACCTCGACGCCCCGGGCATGGGCGCGCACGTCGCCGTGGACCGGAAGCGGCTCTGGGAGGGCGAGCAGTTCGCGCTGACCGTCCAGCTCAACGCCTACCAGAACTTCGTGCGGCTGGAGAGCGCCTCGAACCTCGACTTCGGCGCGGGCATCTGGGGCGCGGTCGACGAGAAGGAGAGCTTCGCGTTCGAGCGCGCGAAGGGCGCCGGCGACGTGGTGGCCGTGGCGAAGGTCCGCGCCTTCCTCGCGCCGGTCCGCGCGGGCCGCGTGGAGATCCCCCCGCTGAAGTTCCGCTACCTGAAGAGCGGGCGCCCGCAGCGCAAGGTGGAGGAGAAGAAGATCGGCGGCATGACGATGCGCTCCGAGTCGGTGACGCAGGAGCCGCAGGAGGCCTACGCGTCGAGCGCGCCCGTCGTCCTCGACGTCCGCCCGCTTCCCGAAGAGGGGAGGCCGGCGCACTTCTCCGGGCTGGTGGGGCGCTATTCGCTGAACGCGAAGCTGAGCGCGGAGAGCGCGAAGCTCGGCTCTCCGGTGACGCTCGAGGTGACGGTCGTCGGCGACGGCCGCCCCGGGGCGACGCCGAAGCTCCGCCTTCCGGACTTCTCCGAGTTCCGCTCGGTCCCGCCCGAGGAGAAGACCACGGTCGCCTTCGTCAAGGGGAGGAAGCAGACCACCTGGCGCGGGAAGTGGTTCCTCTACCCGCGCCGCCCGGGCAGGTTCGAGATCGGGCCGGTCGCCTTCTCCTACTTCGACGCGAAGAGCGGGAGCTACCGGACGCTGGAGTCGGAGACCTTCCCGCTCGAAGTGAGCCGCTCCGCGGACGGAACGGAAACCGGCGCGGTCGAGGAGGTCCTCCCCGCGGCGGGGCCCGGTCCCGCGCCCGCGCCGGCGCAGCGCCGCGAGATCGAGGCGCTCGGCTCCGACATCCGCTACATCTCCGCCGACGCCTCCGGGCTCTCGGACCGAGCCGCCTTCGCCTACCGCAGCCCGCTCTACTGGATCCTCGCGGCGCTGGCGCTCCTGCTGCCCGCGTTCGCGCTTCTGGCGCGGAGCCTGTTCCGGAAGGTCTTCTCGGACCCCGGGCGGCTCCGCCGCTCGCGCGCCCGCTCCGCGGCCCACGCGAAGCTGGGCGAAGCGCGGGCCGCCCTGCGCGACGGGGACGCGCACAGGTTCTGCGACGCGCTGGAGCGGGCGCTCTTCGAAGCGCTCGGCGAGGCCCTGAACCGGTCCCCGCGCGGCATGCGGCGTTCGGAGATCGCCGACGGCGTCGTCGCGCGCGGCCTCTCCGCCGAAGAGGCGGACGGCGTGCTCGCGCTGCTTTCGTCCTGCGACCTCGCCCGGTTCGGCGGCGGGGGATGGACGGCGGAGAGGGGCCGCGCCGACCTCGCGTCCGCGGAAAAGCTCCTCGAGGCGCTCTGGAGGGTCAGGTCATGAGAAACGGACTGGTCGGAATCCTCCGCTCTTCCGCGGCCGCGCTCCTGTTCGCGCTCGCCGCGACCGCCGTCCCCTGCTCCGCGCAGGACGGCGCCGCGGCCTTCCCCGCGGACTCCTTCGCGCCGGCGGAGACCGCCTCCTTCTCCTCGCCGGAGGCCGCTTCGCCTTCCGGCGCCGAAGCCTCCGCGGCCTCCGGAACACCGTCCGCGGACCCGCGCTCCATGGACTGCCCGTCGGCCTTCTCCGCCGGCGTCGCCGCCTACGCCGCCGGCAAGTGGGACGCGGCGCGGCTCGCCTGGGAGCGCTGCCTCGACCTCGGCGTGCGCGACGAACGCGTCCACTACGACCTCGGCAACGCCTGGTTCCGGCTCGGCGAGGTCGGCTGGGCGATCCTCCACTACGAGAAGGCCCTGGCGATCGACCCCGGGTTCGCCGACGCCCGCGCCAACCTCGACCTCGCCAAGTCCCGCCGCGCCGACCTGCAGCCCGCGCGCGCCGACGACCCGCTCTTCGCGCGCCTGCTCGCGGTCCACTCCTTCTTCTCGATCCCGTTCGGGATGAAGCTGCTGCTCGCGCTCGCGTTCCTCTTCGGCGTCGCGCTCTCCGTCGCGCTCCTCGGCCGCGGCCGCTTCCGCGCCGTCGCCGGGACCGCCGCCGCGGCCGTCGCCCTGCTCGCGCTCCCCGTCCTCCTGAGCGTGGGCTACAAGGTCTGGGAGAACGAGTTCGCGCCCCGCGGCGTGGTCCTCGACCGGACCGCGGACCTCAGGAGCGGACCCGCCGCGCGGGAGCAGGTGATCGCGACCGTCCACGCCGGCGCGGAGGTGGACGTCAAGGGGCGCTCCGGCGACTGGATCCAGGTCCGCGTGGGCGAAAACCTCGAGGGCTGGCTCCCCGGAACCGCGGTCGGGGTCGTCCAGGACGGGTTCTAGGGTGTTATTTTTGTTTACATGGAAGAACGGAAGATCGAACGCAACCTCGGCCCGCAGCCGATCGACGCGAAGATGGAGGAGCTCGGCCTCTCCAACCACGCGCTGGTCGAGGCCTGGCCCGGGCAGCTCAGCCACAAGTCCGTCTCGATGGCCCGCAAGGGGCGCCGCCTGACGATCCACATGCAGGAGCTCGTCGTCGGGGCGTTCAACAACGCCGCCCGCGCGGTCAAGCCGGACTGGACCGATCTCTCCAAGAAGGACCTCTTCAGCTACTGAGGCGCGCATGGAAGGCGAACCGAAAGTCGAAATCGCCAGGCTGGAAGACTCCGACGTGGAACGGGCCTCCCTCTTCGCGAGGAACAACTTCCAGGACTCGCTCGCGATCTTCTACAACGACTCCGGCGTGGAGCAGTTCCACGACTCCGTGAGCGACATGGCCATCTCCGAACGGATGCGCCAGCTCTCCAACTTCTTCCTCGTCTCGTGCGAAGGGCGCCTGGTCGGCCTCTTCGAACTGCACCGCATCCGCCACATCACGCTGCTCCTCCTGGAGGCGGAGATGGCGAAGGACGCCGTGGTCTCGCAGATCGTCGACTTCATCCGCGGCTTCGTGGACGAGCGCGAGTTCGACCACTACATGACCGTGCACGCGCCGCCGAGCGGCTATCCGATCTTCAAGCGGCTCGGGTTCAAGGTGACGGGCGAAGAGCACGTCTACTGCGGCGGCATCTGCTCCACGATGAAACTGGTCTGGTAGCGTCCTTCCGGCGCCCGTGAAAGGCAAAATAGCGCATTTTTGCATCAGATACTTGCATTTGCTTGCATAAGGTTGTATATTGATAGCATGAGCACGATAGCGAAGAACTTCCGGATCGACTCCGAGCTCAACGACCAGGCGACCTCCCTTCTGGAAGGTCTCGGGCTGACGATGTCGCAGGCGGTCTCCATGTTCCTGCGCCAGGTCGTCTTGCGCCGCGGCCTTCCCTTCGAGGTCAAATACCCGGAATCCGAAGAACTCCGCATGGCCGTCGAGGAGGGCGAACGGCTTCTCCGCGACCCGAACGCCAAGACGTACGCGACGCCCCAGGAACTGTGGGACGAACTCGGCGTATGACGGCGGCGTACAAATACTCGATTCGGGCCACCGGCAGATTCAAGAAAGCGGTGAAGCGCGCGGAAAAGCGCGGCAAGGACACGCGGAAACTGAAGGCGATCGTCGACGTCCTCGCCAAAGGGGAGACGGTGGCCGCGATCCACAAAGACCACGCGCTCGTCGGCAACTGGGTCGGCCACCGGGAACTGCACATCGATCCCGATTGGCTGCTGATCTACAGAAAAGAGGACCGCCTCCTGATTCTCGAACTCGTGGCCACGGGCTCGCACGCCGACCTGTTCGGAAAGTGAGAAGGGGCGCTGGGCAAAACCGACTGTTCCGACACTACCAGTACAAAATTCGGAAGAGCCCCATCAAGTGTTTTCGAGCAACTCGCGAAGTTTACGACCAACGATTTCTGCCAATCTCACAGGAACTGCGTTCCCGATTTGCCGCATGGCTTCGCTCCAGCCACCGGTAATTACGAAATCTGCCGGAAAGGTTTGTATCAGCTTGGCCTCGTGAATCGTCATATACCGAACTGAACCATCATTCAAGCGCAGCATGTTTTCTCCTCCAGGAACTCCATGCGCCCCCGCTTTTATTGTCTTGGACGGTTTCGAGACATCGGCACCAGTATGGCCGGGATACACGCGAGCACCACCGACGAAAGCATGGTCAGATATGTTGTTTTGAGGCGACCTCGGGTCCGGCACGCCTTTCAACGCATCCTCGATGGTTACATAAGTTTCCTTGGTTTCGCTCGGTTGCGGCCATTCCCAAGTCACATTCAAGTCTTCTCTGATTCCGACAATGAATACACGCTCACGGACTTGCGGAACGCCATAATCTGCTGCGTTGAGAAGCTTGTATGAAACCCGATAGCGCGATTTCTTTTTTCTGGAAGATGATTTGCGCAACCGTTCGGAATGTTCTTGCCAAGATTCTCCGGGAAGTTGTGCACACTCTGGATTTGCAAGCCGTTGCAGAATGTACTCAAAGTACGAAGAGAATCTAGGCCGCAAGAGCCCTTTTACGTTCTCGAACAAGAACGCTTTCGGTTTTATTTCGGCAATGGCACGAGCAGCTTGGGGGAACATGTCGCGCACATCATCATGCGCCTTGGCCAGTCCTCCAAGAGAAAATGGTTGACAAGGCGGTCCGCCCGACACAATTTCCACGGAAGAATATCGACGGAAATCGAACTTGCGAACATCAACCTCATGAACCAGCGCAGAATCGAAATTCGCTCGAAGGCTCTCGCAGGCCTGATGGTTAAATTCAATGAACCCAGCATGGGCAAAACCGGCAAGCTCTAATCCTTTGGCTAGGCCGCCACAACCGGCGAAAAGTTCTAGCGTCTGCATTGAATCCCCATGAGATAGTCGGTTACTCTCCTGCGAAGATCTGCCTCCGGGAACACATCGCCTGTCATATTCATCGCCCAGGGTCTGCCCGGATGAAGACAATCCCATTGCGGCCGTTTGCCCGTAACGCGTTTCTTTCCCGGATTGTGGTTGCCGAATCCGTCAATTACGCTGTTCCATAATGGCGTGTGTTCAGCGATGATTGCCGCCTCTAGAGCAGCAATCATATTGGCCGTATCGCCTTCTAGTATCGCGAACCTGCAAGAGAAATCGATGACGTCCAGACCCTTGCCGCAGCTGATGCTTTCCGCATGCTGTTTCAATCGTCTGTAAAGTGCTGTGCCAGCAGCAATGCCGTCGTCGACAACGCGATTTTGACGCCATCCACTTGGAACCGCACTGCCGACATATATGGGAACATCGTAGGATGTTCTGTTGAGTTTTTCCCCATATGTTCTGTAAAGCCCAGATTTCGCAACGCAATATATGGCATACACTCCCGCGCCATCAAACGATTTCGGAGGAGGAAGCGGTAACACCGGTGTCCCGTGGAAAAAACGCATGGCATCTTTCAACACTTCCCAGAATTGGGAATTCGCATAAACGTGACGATCTCGTACAAATTCAGGTTCCATTATCGGCATCAGATTTTCCTCGCCCATGTTTCTTTCTTTGTCCGGAAACAAGATCCTTCGCCATGATTTGAATGACGAAGCGCCTTTTGCATAGTTGTAAAAAAAAACCGTCAAGACGCAAGGGCAAAAAGAAGTTTGAGAGGCGTAATTTTCGCCTTTGCGCACGGATTTTTAGACTTTCTCTGTTGAATTTGACTTTAGATGTCAAAAACTGGGCGATTTGGCGCACCTATTGAACGAATCGTTTGAACAACTAGTCCCTGGAACCTAGTGATTGGCTTCGTTCCGCGACGGACGTTTTTGAAATTCGCATGGATTACAAGACGCGCTTCGCAACGTACGCCAAGTTCTACGAAAAGACTTGGACAAGTGTGGAAACCGTGAAACGGAACGAAATCTCTGCGACGCCCCAGGAACTGTGCGACGAACACGAGAAGAAGCAATGAAGCTGGTCTGGTAGGCTATCGCCGCGCGGCTTCGCGCAGCGTCTTCGCGGCGTCTTCCGGGGCGACGGAGTTGACGTAGATCCCCGTGCCGATCTCCATGCCCGCGGCGCGCGAGAGCTTGGGGATGATCACCGCGTACCAGTGGTAGAAGGGGGCTCCGGCCTGGTCGAGGCAGGCGGAGCGGAGGATGACGTTGTAG
>JAGCEZ010000009.1 GCA_017650365.1 Fibrobacterales bacterium
CGCGGGCCGCCGAAACCGCCGCGCGGGCCGCCGAAGCCGCCGCGGGGACGTTCTTCGCGGGGGCGGGCGACGTTGACCGTCAGGGGACGATCCTGGAAGGCGTTGCCGTTGAACTGGGCGATCGCCTTCTGCGCGTCTTCGGCACTTTCCATTTCGACGAAGGCGAAGCCCTTCGAGCGGCCGGTTTCGCGGTCCTTGATCAGCGTCACGGCCTTCACCGCGCCCGCCTGTTCGAAGAGACCGCGGATGTCGTCTTCGGTCGCCTGGTAGGAAAGATTGCCAACGTAAAGCTTGTTTTCCATCTGTCGTCATTCTCCTGGCTCGGAATGAGCCGGTGGACTTCGCGCTTCCTTTTTGTTGTGCGCTCCGCCCGCAACCCACTTTTCGGACGAGGTCGGGTCGATGTGGCCTGTTCCGCTTTCGCGGACGTCCGGCGCGAACCGGACTCCGAATCAAGTTCAAAGATAGAACGGCCCGCGGCGAAAAAAGCGCGGACGCCCGATTTTTTTAGCCCTCCCGCTCCAGGGCGGCGAGGACCTCCTTCAGCTCGGGGGGCAGGGGGGAGTCCCAGGAGCCGTAGCCCGGGAAGGCGAGGTGGCGGGCGTGGAGGAAGAGCCGCCGGAGGCCGAATTCCTTCCGGAACCGCCTGTTCAGGGCGAAATCGCCGTAGCGGTCGTCCCCCAGGAGCGGGTGGCCGACGGCGGCGAGGTGGGCGCGGATCTGGTGCATCCGCCCGGTCCCGAGCTCCACGGAGAGCAGGGCGCACTCCCGGAACTGCCTCTCGAGCTTCCAGCGGGTGACCGCCTCGACCCCGTTTTCGGAGCCGGCGACGTTCTTGGCGCCGCCGCGCGCGGAGGAGACCCGTTCCAAGCGGAGGCGGATCGTGCCCGAATCGCGCTCCATCCTCCCGGCGACGAGGGCGCAGTAGCGCTTGTCGGTCTTGCGTTCGCGGATCAGCTCGGCGAAATGCCGGAGCGTCGGCGCGCTGAGCGCGGCCATCACCAGGCCAGAGGTGTCGCGGTCCAGACGGTGCGCGAGCGCGGGCCGGAACCCGCCCCAGTCCGAGCCGGAGGCGGCCCAGAGCCGTTCGACGAGCGACTCCCCTTCGGGGATCCCCGAGCCCGGCTGCGACGGGACGCCGGACTCCTTGTCCAGCAGCATCCACTCGCCCGGCTCCTGCGCGACGATCCGGTAGCCGCCCTGCGGGACCTCGCGCTTCGGGGCTTCCGCCTTCGGGGAGGCCGCGGCCGGAGAGGTCGTCCCTTCGCCGAACAGCTCCGCGAGGTCGGCGGGGACGAAGATCTGGAGTTTGTCGCCCTCCTCCACGCGGGCGTTGCCCTGCGCGTGCTTTCCGTTGAGCTTGACGCGCTTCTGGCGGAGTAGCCCGAAGATCCGGGAGAGCGGGAGGTCGGGGTAGCGCTTGCGGAGCAGGCGGTCGAGGCGCTGCCCCCCTTCGTTGCGGTCGGCGAGGAATTCGATCATCCCCTCCTCCTGATTCTGGCGAGGGTCGCGAGGCGAACCCCGTCGGCGGCGCTGGAGACGATGCCCCCGGCGTATCCGGCCCCTTCGCCCAGGGGGTAGAGCCCTTCGGTTCCGACGGCCTGGAGCGTCCCGGGGTCGCGGAGGATCCGCAGCGGGGAGGAGGTGCGCGTTTCGGGGGCCACGGCCAGGCCGCGGTCGACGAAGCCGGGGATCTTGCGGTCGAAGAAGACGAAGGAGGCGGCGAGCACGCCGGCGATCTCGCGCCCGAAGAGCTCGGAGAGGCGCGCGGGGACGAGCCCCGTGGGGAAGGTCGATTCGGGCAGCGGGCGGCGGTCCGGACGGTCGGCGACGAAGGCGGCGAGGCTCTGCGCGGGCGCGCCGAAGTTCCGGCCGCCCATTTCGAAGGCGCGGGCCTCGAGCTCCTCCTGGAACTCCACGCCGGCGAAGAGCCCTTGCGCGGAGAGGTCGACCGGGACGACGATGCCCGCGTTCGCGAACTTGCCCGAGCGGCCGGAGTAGCTCATGCCGTTGGTCGCGAGCTGGCCCGGCGCCGTGGAGCACGGCACGAGGACGCCGCCCGGGCACATGCAGAAGGAGTAGGCGCCGCCGCGGTCGGCGGGGGCCTTGAGGACGTATTCCGCGGCTCCGGTCAGGGAGAGGTCCGCGGCGGCGCCGAAGTGCCTGCGGTCGATCAGGGACTGCGGGTGTTCCGCGCGGACGCCGAGCGCGAACCCCTTGGGCTCGAGCCGCACGCCCGAGCGGTGGAGCGAGCGGTAGACGTCGCGGGCGGAATGTCCGGTGGCCAGGACGACGCATTCGGCGGGAATCTCCTTCCCGTTCGCGCGCAGGGCGCGGACGCGGCCGTCCCGGACGTCGATCTCCTCCACCCGGCTGCCGAAGCGGATCTCGGCCCCGAGCTCCAGGAGCTTCGCGCGGAGGGTCTTGAGGTAAATCTGCAGGCGGTCGGTGCCCAGGTGCGCCTTGGCGAGATAGCGGACGTCGGCGGGCGCGCCGAGCGAGACGAGGTCGTCGAGGACCTGCGCGGTGAACTCGTTGCGCGTGCGCGAGGTCAGCTTGCCGTCGGAGTAGAGGCCGGCTCCCCCCTCGCCGAAAAGGACGTTGGACTCGGGGTCGAGCTCGCGCGACTTCAGGAAGCGGCGGATGTCGCGGAATCTCTCCTCCACGGCCCGGCCGCGCTCGTGCAGGACCACGCGGTAGCCGCGCCGCGCGAAGGTCCAGGCGGCCCAGAGCCCCGCCGGCCCCGCGCCGACCACGTGGATCTCTTCGGGGAAGTCCAGCGTTCCGGGCGTCTCGAGAAGCGGAGTCCCCTCCTCTTCCTCCCGCGCGACGACGTTCGGGGTCTCCTCGATCCGCTCCGCGGTCTCGAAATCGATCTGGTAGACCCAGCAGATCCGGTGCTCGCGCCGGTTGTCCAGGCTCAGCCGGACGGGGCGCCACGACTTGATTCCGGACGGCGCGAGACCCGCGGCCCGGGCCAGGAAGGGCAGCGGGCGCTCCTTCTCCTCCAGCGGGACGGGCAGTTGCAGGATTCGGTAGCGGAACACCTCCCAAAAATAGGGAATCGCGGGCCGCTCCCCCGCCTCAATAAAGTATTATGGAAGACATGGACACGAAACTCCCCGCGGACGAAGCGCTCCGCTCCCTGGAACTTTTCCGCAAGGCCGTCTCGGGCGTCGTGCTCGACGCGGAGCGTCCCGTGCGCCTGCTCTGCGCGACGCTGCTCTCCGGCGGCCACCTCCTGATCGAGGACCGCCCGGGAACGGGCAAGACCACGCTGGCCAAGGCCGCCGCGCGCGCGCTGAAGGCGGAGTTCCGGCGCATCCAGTTCACGCCCGACCTCCTCCCGGGCGACATCACCGGCGGGCTGGTCTTCCTCCCCGACCGGAGCGCGATGGAGTTCCGGCCCGGACCGATCTTCGCGGACGTCCTGCTGGCCGACGAGCTGAACCGCGCCACCCCGCGCACGCAGGCCGCGCTCCTGGAGGCGATGGCGGAGCGCCAGGTGACCGTGGACGGGCAGACGCACGCGCTCGGCCCGCACTTCACCGTCTTCGCGACCGTGAACCCCGTGGAGTCGAGCGGCGTGCAGCGCCTTCCCGAAGCCGAGCTCGACCGGTTCCTCTGCAGCTTCTCGCTGGGCTACCCCTCGCCCGAGGCCGAGGCCGCGCTGATCGAGGACCGCCGGAGCGCCGACCCGCTCGACGGCGTGGAGCCCGTGCTCGACCTGGAGACGCTCGGGCTGCTGAAGGAGCGCGCGAAGGGGATCGCCGTGGCGCCCGAGCTCGTGCGCTACGTCGCCGGGCTGCTGAAGGCGGTGCGCGAGCACGACGACGTCCGCCTGGGCGCCAGCCCGCGCGCCGGGCTCGGCCTCTACCGCTTCTCCCAGGCGCTCGCCCTGCTCGACGGCCAGGACCACGTCCGGCCCGAACAGCTGCAGGAGGCCGCTCTCCCGCTGCTCCGCCACCGCGTCTTCCTCAAGGACTCCAACGCCGGGCCCGCCGAGGCCGAGTTCTGGCTTTCGCGCCTGCTCGCGCGCTTCCCCCTCCCCCGGTAGGCGATGGCCCGCACCTCCGCACTCCGAAGGACCGCGGACCGCGTCCGCTGGCTGTGGCGCCACTACCCGCGCGTGCCCGAGGGGCGCGACAGCTTCCTCATGCGGCTCTACGACCGCTGGAAGTTCAAGACGACCCCGGGCGGCCGCTCCGCGCTCGGCGCCTTCTTCCTGCTCTTCGTGGTGGAGATGATGCCGGGGATCTCGCCGACGTTCCCGCTGATGCTGCTCCTGCTCTTCCTGGTCGCCGCGGAGTTCCTGCGCGGCGCGCGGACGCTGAAGGGATGCGGGCTGAAGACGGAGAAGGCCTGGACGATCGACCTGGGCGAGGAGAGGAAGTTCCGCGTCTCGTGGTTCCGCGGGAAGGGCGCGGGAATCGCGGGGCCCGAGCTGGTCCGCGTGCCCGACGGGCTCTCGCTGCTCGAGAACCCGAAGTGGAGCGACGCCGCCGAAAGCTCCGGCTCCCTCGTCCTGCGCGGGCGGCGGCGCGGGAGGTGGACGCTGGACCAGATGCGCGTCGCGCAGCGCGGAGGCGCGTTTCTGATGGACCGCTGGTCCGCGCAGGCGGCGCCGGTCTCCGTCCTCGTCAAGCCCCTGCCCGTGCGCGTGGACGCCTTCGCCGAGCTCCGCGAACGCGTCGACCTCTTCCTCTCCGAGGAGATGGGGATCCGGACGCGCGAGGGGACCGTGGGCGAATTCCGGAACCTGCGCGAATACCGCGCGGGCGACCCGGTCCGCTCCATCCACGTGCGCAGCTCGATGCGATTCGCCACCCCGATGGTCCGCGTGGACGAGGAGCCCGTTCCGGCGGGGACGCGCGCGACCGTCGCCGTGGACCCGACGGTC
>JAGCEZ010000054.1 GCA_017650365.1 Fibrobacterales bacterium
AACATGTCGATCGACTCGCCGGTCGGGGCGCTGCAGCACTACCTGACCGACGTCACCGCCTCCGGCGCCTACAACCGCGTGCGCGACGAGGTGTGGAACGCCTTCGACCGCTTCAAGAAGGGCAACGTGGGCAGCGTGGCGCAGACCGTCGCCGGCCGCCTGGAGAAGGCGATCAAGGGGGCGGTCTCCGCGCAGAGCAACATCTTCGAGGCGCTGGGCTTCCGCTACTTCGGCCCCATCGACGGGCACGACGTCCTCCACCTCGTGAAGGTCCTCGAGGACCTGCGCAAGATCCCCGGCCCGAAGCTGCTCCACCTCTCCACGGTCAAGGGCAAGGGCTACACGCCCGCCGAGCAGGCGCCGACCTACTGGCACGCCACCGCGGGCAACTTCGACCCTGCCAGCGGCAAGAGCAACGCCGAGCCCGAGGCCGCGCCGCAGCCGCCCAAGTTCCAGGACGTCTTCGGGCGGACGATCATCGAGCTGGCGGAGAAGAACGACGCGATCGTCGGGATCACGCCCGCCATGCCGACCGGCTGCTCGCTCAAGTGGATGATGGAGGAGATGCCCGACCGCGCGTTCGACGTCGGCATCTGCGAACAGCACGCCGTCACCTTCGCGGCCGGCCTCGCCATCAAGGGGCAGATCCCCTTCTGCAACATCTACTCCTCGTTCGCGCAGCGCGCCTACGACCAGATCGTCCACGACGTCGCGCTCCAGAAGCTCCCCGTGGTCTTCTGCCTCGACCGCGCGGGCCTCGTCGGCGCGGACGGCGCCACGCACCACGGCGCCTTCGACCTCGCCTTCATGCGCGCCGTCCCGAACGTCGCGGTCGCCGCGCCCATGGATGAGCACGAACTGCGCAAGATGATGTACACCGCGCAGCTCCCGGGCAAGGGGACCTTCTGCATCCGCTATCCGCGCGGGCGCGGCACGATCGTGGACTGGAAGTGCCCGTTCGAGGAACTCGAGGTCGGCAAGGGGCGCAGGCTCCGCGACGGCGAGAAGGTCGTGATCCTCTCGATCGGCACCGCCGGCGTCCAGGCCGCGAAGGCCTGCGAACTCCTCGAGGCCGAGGGAATCCGCCCGGCCCACTGGGACCTCCGCTTCGCGAAGCCCCTGGACCGCGCGATGGTCGAGGATGCCGCGCGCTCGTTCGGCCGCATCGTCACGGTGGAGGACGGCTGCCTCGCCGGGGGAGTCGGGAGCGCGGTTCTCGAGGCGCTTTCCGACGCCGGCCTCTCCGCGCGCGTGACGCGGCTCGGGATTCCCGACCGCTTCGTGGAGCACGGCACGCAGGCCGAGCTCTGGGCCGACTGCGGATACGACGCCGCGTCCATCGCCGGCGCCGTCCGCGCGCTGTGGTGATTCTTCCGGAAACGACGGCCTAGAGGCCGGGGATCTTCAGTCCGCCGGCCAGGCCGCCCATCAGCTCCTGCGTGGCCGATTCGCGCTGCGCGAAGGCGTTCTGGAACGCGGCGACGATCAGGTCTTCCAGCGCCTCCACGTCCTCGGGGTCCACGGCCTTCGGGTCGATCTTGAGCGCCTTCAGCTTGCCGTCGCCGTCGAGCGTCAGGTGCACCATGCCGCCGCCGGCCTCGGCCTCGAAGTCCCTGTTGCGAAGATCAGACTGGGCCTGCATCAGCCTGTTCTGCATCTTCTGCATGTCCTTCATCATCTTCTGGATGTTCATCCTGTCCTCCGTCTTCGGTTCCTGTCCGAAGCTGTTGCGTGGAGATGTAAGAGGCGTCGAAGAGCTGCTGGAGCCGCTGGAGCAGCGGGAAGCTCTTCAGGTCGATTTCGTAGACGCCGCCGGGGGCGAGCTCCGTGAGCTTTTCGTCGAACGCGCGGAGCCCGGCGGAGTCGTCGCTCTCGCCCTGGACCAGCTTGAGGTCCACGGGGCGCTCGACGACCTCCCGGAAGTAGTCCTGGATCTGCTGCGCGAGGTCCGGGCGGCGGCGCAGCTTCTCGAACGTCTCGCGGCAGCGCGGGGGGAACGAGACCGTGACCGAGAACGGGGTCTCGTCGAACGGCCCCACGGAGGCCTCGGTCCCCGCCAGCATGTAGCCCAGCGAGGGGCGGTAGGCGGAGAGGTCCTCGACCACGCGCTCCCACTGCTCCGCGAACGCGCGCGGCGAACGGACTCCGATCCGGGCCCGGGAGGGCGCGGGGGGCGCGGGCGCCGGCGCGGGGGCGGGCGCCGGAGCCGGCTCAGGGTTCAGTTTTTTTTTTCGGTCTGCGCTTCGAGGAGCTTGCGGATGGAGCGCGTGCTGGCGAGGTGCGCCATGCGCAGGAGCCCGATCTCCACGGTGACGCGCGGGTCGGCCGACCAGCGGACCTCCTGCCGGAGGTCCAGGGCGATGCGCGCGAGGCGCAGCAGGTCGCCGGTCGTGAAGGGAACCGCCTGTTCGCGCAGTTCCCGCAGGGCTTCGGGCGAGACGCCGATCTCCTCCGCGGGCATGTCGCCGATGGAGGCCAGCAGGAGGTTGCGCAGGTGCCGGAGCAGCCCCTCGAGGAAGTCCGGGATCTCGATCCCCTTCCGGTGGAACCGGACGACGGTCTCCACGCAGCCCTTGGCGTCGTGCGCGGCGATCGACTTCGCCAACTCGGAGAAGAGCTCCTCGGGCGGGATGCCCAGCGCCTCGTGGACGCTCTCGAGGTCGATCGTGCCGTCGCCGCGGAAGGCGTAGACCTGGTCGAAGTAGGTCAGCGCGTCGCGCATCGAGCCGTCGGCCTTCTCCGCGATCGCGCGCAGCGCGTCGTCGTCCGCGGGGATGTTCTCCTGCCCGCAGATGTGCTTCAGGCGGGCGGCCACGTTCTCGGGCGAGATGCGCCGGAAGTCGAACCGCAGCACGCGCGAGAGAATCGTCTGCGGGACCTTGTTGACCTCGGTGGTCGCCATGATGAAGATGATGTGCGGCGGCGGCTCCTCGAGCGTCTTCAGCAGCGCGTTGAAGGCGTTCTTCGTGAGCATGTGCACTTCGTCGATCACGATGACGCGGTACTTCCGGTTCATCGGGGCGTACTTCACCTGCTCGATGACCGCGCGGACGTCGTCCACGCCGCTGTTGCTCGCGCCGTCCATCTCGATGACGTCGAGCGAGCTGCCGTCGTCCACCTCGAGGCAGGCCCGGCACTTGCCGCAGGGGCGCTTCCCCTCGCCGGTGCAGTTCAGCGTGCGGGCGAGGATGCGGGCCGAGGTCGTCTTGCCCACGCCGCGCGTCCCCGTGAAGAGGAAGGCGTGGTGGAGGCGCCCGCTTTCGATGGCGTTGGTGATCGTGCGCGCGATGTGCTCCTGCCCCACGAGGTCGTCGAACGACTTCGGACGCCATTTTCGAGCCATCGCCACGTATGCCATGGCACCCAATTTAACAAACGCGCGCCCCCTCCCGAGCCCCGGCCGCGGGTCTCCGAAAAAACTCCTTTTTGCCGTTCCGTCCGCCCCTTCCGGGAATTATATTGGGTGCATGGAGTGGCTCTCTCTCTCTTCGGTCTCCCGCGGTTCGGCCGGCGCGTTCGCCGGGGCGATCTGCTCGCGGCCGAAGTTCTTCCGGATCGACGGCTCGCGCGGCCCCATGCGCTACTGGGTGGACGGCCCGCTGGCCGTCGGCTCCAAGGTGCACTACGGAATCCTGGTCGGGCTCCGCTCGATGTCGTGGGACGCCGAAGTGGTGCGCGTCTCGGAAGGCTCGTTCGAGACCTGCCTCGTGGACGCCAAGTCGTCGCAGCTCGCCGCGTTCCGCGGGACCCACGCCTGGCGCGACTTCGGCGAGGGGAAGGTCCTCGTGCGCGACGAGATCGAGTTCGACGCCCCGGGCCGCGTCAAGGGCGACGTGCGGACGGCCTGGACGGGAAGCTCCGGCGAAGCGGCCGCGAGCGACGAGTCGAAGACCGGCGAAATGAGCCTGGTGGACGCCGGCATCGCCTAGCGCGGCCGGAACCCCGGAAAAGACGTTCAAGCGGAAGGAGCCGGCCTCAGGCCAGCTCCTTTTCGACGTCCGCGAGCCCTTCGGGCGCCTGCTCGAACCGCGCCGTGCGCAGGAGGACCCGCACCCGGACCTCCCCGCCCTCGAAGAGGAAGCGCTGGCGTTCGAAGACGCCGCGCAGGTTGGCGCAGAAGGTCGCGATCTGCGCGGCGGAGATGTCGTTCATCAGGAAGAGGAACCGGTCCGCGCCGCTGCGGGCGAGAAGGTCGTCGCTCAGCTGTTCGCGCCGCAGGGTCTCGGAGATCTCCTCCATCGCGAAGGCGAGGATCTCGTCCTCCGGGGGCGCGTCGAACGCGACCGCGATCTCCGCGGCGCCGACCGAGACGCCGCAGTTCCGCGCCTGTGCCAGGAAGTCGCGCACGGCCTTCTCGCATTCGGATTCCGGAACGGGGGGAGCCGCCGGGGCGGAGGTCGCCTCGGGCGCGTCGGTGCGCATGTCCAGCTTGAGGACGATGCGGCCGAGCTGCAGCTCGTCGGAGAGCTTCAGCTCCGACTCGCGGACGCGGGTCCCGTCGATGAAGGTCCCGTTCGTGGAGCCGAGGTCCTCGACCATCACCCTGTCGCCGTCGCGCCAGAGCCGGCAGTGGCGGCGCGAGACCCACTCGTCGTCGAGGACGAACGTGGCGTGGTTCGCGCTGCGCCCCACGACCAGGGGGCCGGGGCCGACGGCGTGTTCCGTCGCCAGCTCGGGAGGATAGACCACCCGAAGCCAGGGCTTGAGGGCGTCTTTCTGCTCGGCGAACTCCAGAATCATGCCTCAAAAGTAGAGAAAAACGGCCTCGATCGGGGGAATCGAGCCGATTTGAACGGCTGCAGAACGACTTTTGGGTCAAAAAGCGAAAATCCCCCGAAGAGGCAATGGCCGGGCGCCTGTAAAACACTAATGTTATAGGAGGAGATTTATCTTTCCAAACCGCGCTTTTCCGCTTTTGCGGAAGAGAACGGTGAAGGAGAAGAAGCCATGAAAAAGAGTCCTCTCTCTGCGTTTTTGTACGGGGTGGTCTTCGCGCTGCTTTCCGCGACGTCGGCTTTCGGCGAATACCAGGGCAACTTCATCCGGGCCTACGGCACCGACGCCCCGACGTTGACGCTCAACGGCAACATCTGCAACGAGAACATCCACCGCGTCGGCAACACCAACTGGTGGGAAGTGCCCTTCACCAACGGATGCGGCTACAGCCAGTGGCAGAACCCGAAGCTGAAGGTCGGCAACAGGGAGTTCACCGTCCCCTACGACAACTACTGGCCCCAGCAGGGGAGCACGGTCTACGTCTACACCGACTGGCAGGGGAATTTCGTGCAGAACGGCGGCACCGAGGAACCGAAGTCGCTCTACGCCTACAACCCCTGGCCCTACTCCAAGCCCGCGCTCGTCGTCAACGGCGGCTCTCCCAAGGAGATGTTCGACATGGGCGAGGAGCACTGCGGCTGGTACCGCGCCTTCTTCCCCTCCGTGCCCGATCCGCTGAACGTCTCGCTGGTGGACGCGAACTTCGGCGACGTCTACGGCCTCAACGGCGCCGAGGACGCCACCCCCATCGACGTGAAGAAGACGATGGACGAGGCCGGGCAGGCCTGGATTCTCCCGACCCCGACCCCGGACGGCCCGCCGACCGTGACCGGCTTCTGGCCCGACGAAGACGGCTCCTGCACCTTCTCGCTCGCGATGATCGTCCGCGACTTCTCCAAGAGCCGCCCCGACTTCGAATTCTTCAACGCCCCCGGGCAGAACATCTCGGCGGGCTGCGCCGAATCGAGCGGTCCCACCGTCGGCATGGTCGCCACCACGCTCAACGACAAGGGCAAGCCGACGCCGGGCGCCTCCGGACGGTGCAACAACGCCAACGTGACCGAGTGGTTCACCACGACGGCCTTCGCGGGAAGCCCGACCGGCACCAACGCCACCTGCATCGACCTCCCGATGAAGAAGACCACCGACGGCATGTGGATGTTCACCTCGATCTACGACAAGGAAAACCCCGCCGACACGCGCACTCACGACGCCAACTTCCTGCCGATCGACGACTTCAACCTCTACAACGAAATGGACGGCTGCGAGTTCATCAACCAGCTGGAGGCGGGGGACGCCGCGATCGGCGAGTACTACGGCAAGAGGGTCAACTACGACTACTGGTTCGGCACCAACGGCTACCTGACCACCCCCGACAACAAGGTCCCGATCCACAACTTCAGCTTCTGCACCGAAACGGCGGCCGACTTCGACTACCGTCCGGGCCAGAAATTCACCTTCTCCGGCGACGACGACTTCTGGATGTTCGTGGACAAGCGCCTCGTGATCGACCTGGGCGGCCTGCATTCGCGCGTGAGCTACACGCTGAACCTCGACACCCTGGCGCAGTCGCAGGGCTGGGCGCCGCTGTCGCGCCACTCCATGAAGATCTTCCAGTGCGACCGCCAGACCACCGGCTCCAACTTCACGATGAAGTCCTCGATCTACTTCGAGCAGAAGAAGGCGCTCTACTTCGACGAGGTCTTCAACGCCGCCGAAGGCTCCACCTCCTACGAGATGCACAAGATCCAGAGCAACCAGGGCACCTGCGCCGGCATCGAAAGCGAGGAATCGGGCGGCAGCGCCATCGTCACGCCGAACCTGAAGTACGTGCTGATGGGCGGCAACCTCCCGGCCGAGGGCGACACGCTCGGCGTGGGCAAGCACTACGGCGGGATCGACATCCAGGACTCGGCGCACTTCACCATCACCCCGTCCAGGATGAGCAACCTCTCGCCCGGCGTCTACACCTTCTACGCCATCGACGCCTACAACCCCACGCTGAAGGTCTCGGTGCGCATCCGCGTGCAGGGCAACCTCGCCGTGGCCAACCCCGACCCGGTCACGACCCTCGCGGGCCGCGGCGTGCCGGTGATCGTCGGCAGCGTGCTCTACAACAAGCAGACCGGGCAGTTCGAGCCCGACTCGGGCGTGACGGCCTACTCGCTCTCCGTGGCGGGGCTCGACGTCTACACCGACAAGGACCTCAAGGAGAAGTCCGCCTCCACGATGTTCGAGACCAACGAAGACGGCCTCGACACGGTGTGGGTCGTCTATCCGCGCACCTCGACGGAGAACAAGACCGTGACGGTCAACGTCTTCGCGAGCACGGGCCAGGGCAAGGAGATCACCTTCGTCGCGCCGACCCTCGAGCTCTCCGGGACGGACGCGTGGAAGTACTCCTTCGTGCCGTTCAGGCTCGTCGGCTCGCTCACGTGGGACAGCCTGGGGACCAAGGTGCCCTGCGTCGACTGCGAAGGCGACCGCATCGCCCTCGCCGGCGAGAACCTCGTGATCCAGGACTCCTCCGGGAACGCCGTGGAGGAACTGGTCGTCGGGAAGAACGGCGTCACGCCCTTCTTCGTGGTCAACGAGTCCGACTCGGGCGCGACGGGCGTCGTCTTCACGATGAAGGCGCACCTCCCCGAGGAGGAAAGCCACTACGCCGAGGCGACCGTCGGGCCCAAGGACCTGCTGAAGCCCCCGGTGCCCGTGGTCAGCCTGGCCGCGATGTTCGACGACGACGGCGACGGCGTGCCGGACCACCTCCGCATCGTCTTCTCCGAAAACGTCAAGGACTCGCTGCCCGACGAATTCGGATACTGGTTCCCCGACACCGCCACGACGGCGACGGTCGCCCCCGCCGACCTGAGCGCCGGGCTGGACAGGGACTCCTACAGGCAGATCGACTTCACCGGCGACTTCGTCGACTCGATCCTCACCGACGGCATCGGCCAGGTCAACTGGTCCTACAAGTTCGAAGGGCGCCCGCTGCGCCTCGCGAAGACGATCGTCGACAGCTGCGGCCCGGTGCTGCGCAGCGCGGAGATCGACGTCTCCGACGCGGTGCGCGACCTGCTCACGCTGCGCTTCTCCGAGAAGATGGACGTGGAGTCGCGCGCGACGACCACCAACTGGTTCGAGTTCCGCAAGGGCGGGGTCGACCAGTTCTTCGACTACCGCACGCGCAACTTCGCCGACTCCGGACGGATCTACACGATCTACTTCATGCGCGCCACGGGCGACTCGCTCAAGGCCGTCGCCGGCGACTCGGTCCGGCTCCACTACGAGCTCGGGCTCGAGGACGAGCTGCTGAAGGACGCGAACGGGCGCCACGCGCACGAGGATTCGCGCCTGGTGCGCATCACGGGCAAGCGCCGCGTGAACATCGGCTCCGCCGGCTTCGCGCAGGTGGACGTCGAGGCGTTCGTCGACAGCCTGAAGCGCGCCGACGGCGACGTCGAGATGGGCGGCGTGATCGCGGTGGACCCCGAGGCCTCCGGCAGCGACATCGCGAAGAAGACCGGGACCAACGGCTTCGTGATCCCCTTCAGCATGCTCGCGAACTACGCGCAGCACGGCCAGGAGTACTACTCGAAGGATTCGCTCTCGCTGAAGATCCGCCTCGAGGTCTTCACCAACCTGGGCGGCGCGTTCGGCTCCTGGGAGACCGAGATCGGCTGCGACGACGACATCTTCGGCGGCGACTGCATCTCGATGGCGATGAACGGGACCGACCGTTCCGGGAACGCGCCTCCCGCGCTGTTCGTCCAGTGGCACTACGTGAACGACGAAGGCCGCCTGGCCGGGACCGGGGCCTACATCGCCACGCTCTCCACGGTGGTCAAGGCGGGAGGCCGCGAACGCTCCTCCAGCCGCGAAACCAAGACCTCGACGTGGGGGCTCCGCCGCATCGGAGGCGACGCGAAGAAGGTGAAGTGAAAGTCCTGTTCCTGAACCCTCCCTTCTTCCCGATGTACTCGCGCGAGTCGCGCAGTCCGTCGGTGACGAAGTCGAGCACGCTCTACTGGCCCATGTTCCTCGCCTACGCGGCGGGGAGCGCGGAGGCCGACGGAAACGAAATCCTCCTCCTGGACGCCCCGGCGATGGACCTCGGCCGGGACGAGGTCCTGGATCGCGCCGCGGAGTTCGGCGCCGAAGCCGCGGTGCTGCAGACCTCCACGCCCTCGATCCACAACGACGTCGAGGTGGCCGCCGCGCTCAAGCGGAGGCTGCCCGCGCTGAAGACCGTCCTGATCGGCCCGCACGTCTCGGCCGAGCCGGTCGAGACGCTGGAGATGGGCGACGCGGCGGACTACGTCGTGGTCGGCGAGGCCGACCGCACGGTCCGCGACCTGATCCGGAGCCTCCGCGGCGACGCGGGCGCGGTTCCCGCCGAAGAGCTCCCGGGCGTCGCCTCCCGGAACGCCGGCGGCGTGCGCGTGAACCCCGAGGGCCCGAAGATCGAGGACCTCGACTCGCTGCCGTGGGTCTCGAAGGTCTACGACAATCACCTGCACTCGTGCTACCGGCGCTACTTCTACGGCGCCAACCTCAACCCCATCGTCGTGATTCTCGCCGGACGCGGCTGCCCGTTCCGCTGCACTTACTGCGTGATCCCGCAGACGCTGATGGGGCACGCCTACCGCAAGCGCTCGCCGAAGGACGTGGTGGACGAGCTGGAGTACATCGTCGCGCATTTCGACCCGCTGGGCGAGGTCTTCTTCGAGGACGACACCTTCACGTCGGACCGGAAGCAGACCGCGGCGATCTGCGAGGAGATCCTGAAGCGCGGCCTGAAGCTGACCTGGTCCGCGAACGCCCGCGCCGACGTGCCCGAAGAGCTTCTCCTGCTGATGAAGAAGGCCGGCTGCCGCGAACTCTGCGTGGGGTTCGAGTCGGCCTCCCCCGAAGTGCTGAAGAACATCCGCAAGGGGCTTCCCGACGGGTCGCAGGAGAAGTTCGTCGCCGCCGCCCGCAGGGCGGGGATCCTGATCCACGGCTGCTTCATGGTCGGCAACAAGGGCGACACGAAGGAGACGCTGGAGGCGACGCTCGAGTTCGCCAAGCGGCTGAACACCAACACCGCGCAGTTCTACCCGATCATGGCCTATCCGGGCACCGAGGCGTTCGCCGAGCTGCGCGCGACGGGCCGCCTGAAGACCACGGACTGGCGCGAGTGGCTCGACAGGAACGGGTTCCACAACACGACCGTGGTCTGCGACAACCTCTCGTCGCAGGAACTGGTGGACTTCTGCGACCGCGCGCGCCGCGAGTTCTACCTCCGCCCGGGCTACGTGCTCCGGCAGGTCTCCGTCGCCCTGCGCAACCCCAAGGAGCGCTACCGCCTGATGCGCGGGTTCGGAACGCTCGTCAAGCACCTCTTCAAACGCCACGGAGACGCCGCGAAATGAAGAAAAAGGAAGTCATGAAAATCGGCTGCTTCGCCTCCGGGCGGGGTTCCAACTTCGAGGCGATCCTCAAGCGGATCGAATCGGGCGACCTCGAGGCCGAGGTCGCGTTCCTGCTCACGAACAACTCGAAGTGCGGCGCCGTCGACCTCGCGAAGTCGCGCGGGATTCCGGTGCACCACGTCTCGTCGGTCACCGACCCGGACGAAAACGCGCGGACCGCGCGCATGGTCTCGATCGTCCGCGACAGCGGCGCCCGCCTCCTCGTGCTCTGCGGCTACATGAAGCGGATCCCCGACGAGGTGCTCGAGGCGGCGGAGTTCGGCGCGATCAACATCCACCCCTCGCTCCTGCCGCGCGGCGGCGGGCTCTACGGCCACCACGTCCACGAGGCGATTCTCGCCCTGGGCGACGACCGCAGCGGCGCGACGGTGCACCGCGTGAACAGCGTCTACGACGACGGCGAGATCCTGATGCAGCGCCAGGTCCCGGTCCTTCCGGGCGACACGGCCGACACGCTGGCCGCGCGCGTGCTGATCCAGGAGCACGACCTGCTCTGGCGCGTGGTGAAACAGTTCGCCGAAGGGAAGCTGGGCGCGCAGACGGCGAAGTGATGCGCCCCGGGCGTCTCGAAATCCCCGAAGACCTCGATCCCGCGCGGGCCCAGGAGTGGGCCTGCGGCGAATTCGGCGTCATGGTCGGCGCGGACGAGGCCGGGCGCGGCCCGCTGTTCGGGCCCGTGGCCGCGGCCACCGTGGTCCTGGATCCCGGTACGGCGCTCCCCGGGCTGGACGACTCCAAGAAGCTGACCGAGGCGAAGCGCGAGGCGCTCTTCCCGCTGATCCAGGAGAGGGCCCGCGCGTGGGGGATCGGCACGGCCTCCGCCGCCGAGATCGACCAGATGAACATCCTGAACGCGACCTTCCTCGCTGTCCGTCGGGCGCTCGAGCAGATCTCCGTCCCGTGGGACCGGCTTCTGATGGACGGGAGCGTCCTGGTGCGCGGGATCGACCCCTCGCGGCAGTTCTGCGTCGTGAAGGGGGACGCGCGCGTGCAGGCGATCGCCGCGGCGTCCGTCCTGGCCAAGGTGCACCGCGACCGCCTGATCGTCGAACTCGCGAAGACCTACCCCGGCTACGGGCTGGAGAAGAACAAGGGCTACCCCTCGCGCGAACACCTCGACGGAATCCGCAAGCTGGGATACACGCCCGAACACCGGCGTTCGTTCCACGTGAAGGAGTTCGAGCCGGACCTGTTCAACGGGCTCTAGCGCGGCCCGCGCGCTATCTGCGGGCCAGCAGCGCGCCGAGCGCGCCGAGCGCGAAGATCGGCGCGCTCTTCGCGCGGAGCCGCGTGGGCCCGAGCGAGAGCTTGACCGCATCCGGGCCCACGAGCCCGAGCTCGCGCGCGGAGAACCCGCCCTCCGGACCGCAGAGCAGCCAGAGTCCGGACGCCGCGCCGGGGAGCTCCGGCGCCCGTTCGCCCTCCTCGTCCAGGAGCACGATTGTCCCCGGCGCGCCCGCGAGCCATTCGTCCAGGCTCTTCGGCGGCAGGATCTCCGTCGCCCAGAGCCGGCGCGACTGCTTGAGGGCCACGCGCGCCTTGGCGCGCAGCCGCTTTTCCAGGCCTTCCGCCGCGTCGGCGCCCTTCGCGCGCTGCCCGTGGTCGCACCAGAGCGGCTGCAGCGCGCGGAGCGGCATCTGGGCACAGTGGTCGAGCACCTCCTCCAGCGCGTTCCCCTTGAGCGCGCCGATCGCCAGGGCGGGTTCCGCGGGGCGGACGCGCTCGTCCGCGAGGATCTCCTCCAGCACGAGCTCCCCGCGCTTCGCGTTCAGCGTCCGCGCGCGGGCCGAACGGCCCCGGCCGTCCACCAGGTCGAGCGTGTCGCCCGCGTTCAGGCGGAAGACCTTCAGGTGCGCGAGCTCCGCGTCGTCCAGGACGAGCGTGGAGCCGGCCTCCAGCCCCTCCAGCGGCGCGAACAGGGGAGTTTCGTCGAGGTGCATGGGGTCAATATAATCAGTCGCCAGTGACTAGTCACTAGGGACCAGGGGAAGAATCAGTCGCCAGTAGCCAGGCCCCGGGGGCCAGTGCGTATAATCGCGCTGCGCGCAAGACAAAAAAGGCTCCTTTCGGGGAGCCCTTTCCTTTTCAACGCCGAAGGCCTAACTCCGCACTGGAACCTGGCGACTGGCACCTGGTCGCTAGCGTCTGGACACTAGTCCTGCCCTCTCCTTAATGCCCGGAATCTCCTCCGCGTCCATTTTCGCGAAGGCGAAGCACTTCTTGCCGAGGTCCTTGAACGACGCGCCGACGAGGTAGAGCTCCTTGTCGTCCAGCACCAGGAACCGGTCGTGGAATTTCTCGCCGAACCGGACGTCGAGCGGCGGATACTGCGCGTTGAACCGGTCGACGTCGTCTTGCGAGATCTTCGGACGGGGAACGCCTTTGCCGTCCCGGTGCTCGGAGGTGACGACGGTCGCCTTCACGCCCTTGCGCTTTCTGGCGAGGATGTCCAGCGTCTCGACGGTCGCCCAGTTGTCGACGAGCAGGATCGACTTCTTCGCGCTTTCGACCAGGCGCACGGCGAAGGATCGCGCGTCCCAGAGCTGCCCGTCGTAGAAGACGCCCTGCAACGGGGGCGTCTGCGTCTGCACGAAGAAGTCGACCTTTCCCTTCAGGTCGGCGATCTCCGCGTCGTGCTTGGCGAGTCGGCGGTCCAGCTTGTCTTCCAGCTGCACCAGGCGCTGGTTGGCCGCATAGCCGCGGAGCAGGTATTCCTTGAGAACGCCCGTCGCCCATTGGCGGAATTGCGTGGCGCGCCTGGAATTCACCCTGTACCCGATGGCGATGATCATGTCAAGGTTGAAAAACTCCTGCGTCCGGACGATGTTGCGGCCGCCCTCGTTTTGAACTGTTTCCATTTTGGAAACAGTTGCCTCCCTGCAAAGTTCGCCCGATGCGAAAATGTTTCGGGCATGCTTGCTGATGGCGGCCTTCTGCACGCCGAAGAGTTCCGCAATTTTCAGCTGCGTCAGCCAAACGGTCTCGTTCTTGAGGCGCACGTCCAGCCGCATCGCCCCGTCGGGCTGGTACACGACGATCTGGTTCTCGCTCATGAAGCGAAATTGTAGTTTATTTTGAAAATTTATGCAAGGCGAGGCGTGTCGGCGTTTGCAATTTGCAGAAAATGCAAATTGCCCTCCTTCTTCCGTTTTCCTTCCGCAGTTGTCGCAAAATCTGCGACAACTGAGTTGCGTTCAGTTCGCCTCGTCCGTGACTGCTCTCGCTTTGAACAGTTTTCTTCTTGGAAAGCTCGTTGAAGTCTCCATTGCGCAAAAAGAGCCGCGGCAATCGCCGCGGCTCTTTGAAATCGGACTCGTGGAACGTCAGTCCTTCACGCAGCGGATGGAGTAGCCCGCCCTTTTTGTACCATCATCGCGATTAAGGGTGCTATTCATGGTATTAAAATTCTGTCCGTGTTCCGTCGTCCACCATTTGCTTCGACTTCCGACACGGCAGACAACGGCATTATCATTGCATACGGCTGAGCCGGAAGCAAATGCGCTAAAGCCATACTCATCCGTTCCATTATATCCGTTGTCCCATCCAGATGTACTTTTCAACGAACGAGCCTCGTCATTCTCCAGACCGCCGTTGGCGCTGTCGACCCAAGCCGCAAGCGTCTTCCATTCCGTGGGGTCCGGAATATGCCATCCAGCCGGGCAGATGCCGCGATGCGGCGACTGGATCATCCCGTCCACGACGGGGAGGCTGTCATAGGCCTGCAGGAAAGCCATTGCGGTATGCCACTGGTAATAGCCGCCGTAGGCGTCGCAGTACTTTGTCGAATCATGATAACAGTATTTCTGCGCCGATTCGGCCGTGGCGTTGCCTTGTCTATTCGCGTTGCCATTGACCATGCCGTTGATGCGCGTGCCGAAGTCGAGGTTTTCGGCCATCCAGGTCTGCGTGCCGATGGTGACCTGCTTGTAAATCCGGTTGTCGCGTTCGTCGCAGAAGCTGCTGCGCGGATCATAGGCGGTGTTGCCGCAGAACCGGGTGTTCTCGTCGTTCTTCAGGCAACGGACGGAATAGCCTTCGGACTTGGTTCTTAGAGAGCGCTCCACCTTGTTGCGTGTATAGCTGAAAACGTACACCACGGCATTCGTCTGCGACCCTTCAGAAGAGAGCAATAATGCCCCCCAACTAAACAGGCCATAGTAATCGCCCGAGTCGTAGTTTCTTTGGTTGGCTCCGTCTCCGGGAAGTAAAGCGAAACCAAACAGGTCTGTTCCCGCCATAGCACTGTCTCGCGCATTCCACAGATAGCGGCTTTTTAGGCTGGCACCAACGCCTTCTCCGCCGTTGTGCGCATCGACGTAATCGGTGAGGATGTTCCATTCGCCTTCGTCGGGAACGTGCCAGCCGTCGGGGCAGATGCCCTGGTTGGTCTGGCCCATGTAGGCGGAGGCGCTGGTCGTGTTGTAGGAGGAGTCGAGACCCATTGCGGCGCTCCAAGAGTAGAGCCGGCCAAACGTTTCGCAGTAATCCGGCGAATCGTAGTAGCACCACGACTGGTTCAGCAGCGCCTGGTCGGCGTAGTTCCCGTTGTAGTCCATGTTCTGCGCGATCCAGGTCTGCGAGCCGATCTGCACGGTGCGATAGACCTTGTTGTCGCGCGTGTCCAGCAGTTCGCCGTAGTCGATCCGCGGATTGAGGTAGGCCGTGGTGACGCAGTGGTATTCGCCGCTGTTGCAGTCGTAGAGCCGGGACGGAATGCCGGGGCCGCCGTCCTGTCCGTCAGCTCCGTCGTTCCCGTTCCTCAGCGTGTCGACCACAACGCCGCCGCAGGTAATCTCGACACCGACGCCTTCAATCTTCCGGCCGGCGCAGTTCTCTCCCGCATAGCCTTGGAGGCCTTGCACCCCCTGCTCGCCGTTCATCACGGTGTCCTTCTGGGCGCCGCAGGTGATTTCAACGCCGTCCAGCCCGTTCACATTGATAGAGGCGAGCGTGCAGCTGGCGCCGTCGTTGCCGTTCGTGCCGTTGACGATGGTCGCGACGAGCTGGTCGCCGCAGTAGATCTCCACGCCGCCCGCGATGGAAAGAGCGGTGCAGGAAGAACCGTCTTCACCCTTCACGCCTTGGATCCCTTGCGCGCCGGTCGCGCCTTGAGGACCTTGCGCGCCCGTTTCGCCTTGGGGGCCCTGTTCGCCCTGCGGCCCCTGCGCGCCGTCCTGACCATTGGTCAGCGTATCGAGGATCACGCCGCCGCAGGAGACCTCCACGCCTTCGTCAATGATTCGCGCGGTGCAGGAGGCCCCGTCTTCGCCCTTGACGCCGGGAATGCCCTGTTCGCCCTGTTGTCCCGGATCGCCTTTCGCGCCGGCGTCGCCCTTCTCGCCTCGGTCGCCTTTTGCACCGGTTTCGCCCTTCTCGCCGGCGTCGCCTTTCATCGTCGTCCATTGGCGGTTGCCGTCGCAGACATAGATCATGTTGTCAGCCAGGTTCACCACCATGTCGCCGATGGTGCAGGCCTCCGACTTGTCGAGTTCCGCCACCGTCCGCGTTCCGATGACCTGCGTCGTTTCGTCCCCGCATCCGGCGAACATCAGCGCGGCGAGCGCGGAAGTCGCGAGCAGTCCGAGTTTCGTTTTCATTGCTGGTCTCCTCTTGTGTTGTTCAAGGGCGAATCCCCGGCGAGTGCGAAGACATTGCATCGCTTCTCCGAATCGGGAAAATGTCGAGGTCGGTCCGCGCGGTGAATTCCACGCACGACGAAGAGGTCGCGCGGCGGGTGGCGGCACGACGACGGATGACGTTTGGTTGTAAACTAGAGTTTACGCGGGGGGGGGTAAATCGGATTACAAGCGGTCACTGCGTTCAAGACGCTGAGGCGCTTGGCGGTTCCGTTCCCTCGGTTTTCCATACGGGAAAATCTACACCCGTTTCCCGCGGCGCGCGTCACTTTCCGTGCGATTCCCGCAGGGCCGCGTCCGCCGCGAAAACGAAAAAGCGGAAAAGGCGCCCGTTCGGACGCCTTTTCCCTGAATACGGAAGCGGAGAGATTCGAACTCCCGGGAGGGCAGAACCCTCCAACGGCTTTCGAGACCGCCGCCTTCAACCACTCGGCCACGCTTCCGAGCGCAAATGTAGTCAAATCCGCGCGGAAACGGAAGAGCGCCCCGCGAAGCCGGAAACGCGGCCGGAAACGGGGGCTAGAGATGGGTCGGAGGCGCCGAAACGGCCTGGCGCATGCGCTCTTCCTTGGCGGCGGCGATGCGCCGGGCGATTCCCTCGACGTGGTCCACGAGCCACATCCAGGTCTGCGTCCCCTCGCGGTAGTCCGCCGGGCCGAACATGTCGATGCGCCCGTCCTGCCGCAGCTTGTCCACCTGGTGGAAGGCCGCCTGGTCGCCCGCGGGGTAGATGGCGAAGGTCTGCCCGCTGAACTGGTTGAGGATGGAGAAGGCCGGCACGTCGCTGGGACCGTCGGCCACGTAGATCATCTGGTCGAAGGGGATCCGCCGGTCGTGCTCCTGCATCTTGGAGTTGACGTCGATCGAGGAGACCTTGTTCGCCCCCTTGCTGATCTCGAACAGCGCGCGCGTCTTGGAGGTGTTGTCGAAGGAGGTCGCGATCTGCCGGATCTGGCGGGGAAGCTCCGGCGCCTTCTTCCCGTCGAGGAAGCCGGGCATGGCGGGTTCCTCGATGAACTCGCATCCCCAGATGCCGTCCACGTGCTTCGCGATCTCGCTTCCGCGGATCGTGTCGGCGAACCCGGTGCTGACGATGTAGTGCTCCACCTTGATCCCGTAGCGCGCGAACTCCGCGTTCTCGGCGATCCGCTTCTTGATCGCGGGGAAGAACTCCGGCAGCCCCGGATAGTACTCCAGCTCCTTCCCCACGTCGAAGAGGTCGTCGGTCGTGAGCCCCTTCAGCGGGCCGTGCTCGATGTAGGTGAGCAGGTGGTTGAGGTAGAGCGTGTCGCGGTTGCAGCGCAGCCCGCGCCTGGCGTAGAGCTCGGCGAGCGCGTCGACCTCCGCCCAGAAGCGGCCGGAGTCCACGCCGAACTTCCGGAAGAGCGGCGCCTGCATGTAGTCGCTGATCAGCGTCTTGTCGAAGTCCCAGACCAGGGCGATGACGTTCTGCTCGAAGACCTTCGTGGCCGCCGGTTGCCTGCGTTTCATTTCGTCTCTCCGTCCGCGCGCCGGTCCGGCGCGGCGTTGTCGTGGAGAAGGAGCGCCTTCCCCGGGTCGATGGCGGTTCCGTTCCGCCGGATCTCGTAGTGGAGGTGCGCGCCGGAGGAGCGCCCCGTGCTTCCCAGCAGCGCGATCGGCGTCCCGCGCTTCACGTTCCGCCCGCGCTGGACGAGGAACTTGGCGAGGTGCGCGTAGACCGTGGTCAGGCCGTTTTCGTGGCCGAGCGTCAGCACGAGCCCGCTCGACGAGTTGGTGCCTGTCTTGAGGACGGTCCCGTCGGCGGGAGCCAGGATCGTGTCGCCCTCGGCCCCGGCGAAGTCGATCCCCTCGTGGACCGCCTGGCGCCCGGTGAAGGGGTCGAGGTGCGGCCCGAAGGTCGTGGAGATCTGGTGCGGGGTTCCGAACGGCGCGACGACGGGCAGCTTCTCCAGCCCGGATTCGGAGTGGATGTAGTGGCGCGTGGCGGCCTTGGCCAGCAGCAGGCGGTGCGCCCGCTCCAGCGCCTCCTCCCCGGTTTCGGGCGGGAGGTCCTCCCGCGCGGCGCGCTTCCCGCGCCCGGGGATGTCGGTCAGGCCGGTGACGCGCTCCTGGATCTGGAGCAGGTCCCGGAACTCGGCGTCGATCGAGGCCGCGGCCTCGTCCGCCCGGCCCAGGGCCAGCTCCAGCGTCTCGTTTTCGCGCTCGAGGACGGCGGCCTCGGGGTCGAGGATCCGGCCGGGGACGCTTCCGGCGTCGAGGACGAGCCAGACCCAGCCCCCGATTCCGCACAGCGCGCCGAGCGCCAGAAGGACGGCCTTCGGCGGGGAGACCTTCCACCGCCGGACCGTTCCCCGTCCCTTGGGGATGAGGTCGATCTCGAACCCGTTCCGGCTTTCCATCCTCTTCCGCTAGGGTTTGGCCTCGCCCTGCTTTTCGCCTTCCTCGCCGTCCGCCGGCTCGTCGGCGCTGTGCCCGGTCTCCTCGATCGCCCTCCGGGTCGCCGCGACGTCGTCGCGGAGCTCGCGGATCTGGCCGAGGTGGAGCGCGAAGTCGCGTTCGTCCAGCAGCTCGTCGAGCGGGCGCCCTTCGGCGTAGTGGTCGTAGACCATGCGGCCCAGCTCGGTGCACTGGCGGTTGAGCCTGCGCTCGGTCGCGAGGAGGTCGAGGCGGAGCTTGCCGACGCGCGCGGTCTCCTCGACCTTGGCCGCGGAGACGGTCGCCCCCTGGGTGATGGCGTTCGCGCCGCGCGCGAGGAGGTCGGCGCCCTGGTTGAGGACGCCCTTGATGCTGTCGAGGGAGGGGATTTCCATCGTCGTTCTCCTGTTTTCGCCCAATCTAGCAAGAACAACCTCCTATTTTTGGGGCGATGAGGCCCGATTTCCGACTCCGTCCCTCCCTGCGGCTCCTTTCCGGAGCGTGCCTGTGCGCCCTGCTCGCCGCCTGCGCGCAGCTGGAGGAGGAACCGCCCCGCCGCCAGGCCGCCAGGCGCCCCGCGATGCTCTTCGACGACGCGGTGACGATGGACTTCCACGACGGCCCCGTCCTGGTCTGGCGCCTGCGGACGAACTACCTGGAGCGCTGGAGCAACGACGAGCGGCTCTTCGTCCGCCCGGTGGAGGTGGAGTTCTTCGATTCCCTCGGCCGCAGGAACGGCACGCTCCGCGCCGACTCGGGCACGCTGGACGGGAACCTCTCCTACATCCGCGCCTACGGCAACGTCCACGCCCAGTCCTTCGACGGCGCCTCGGTCCGAAGCGACTCGCTTCTCTACGACAAGAACCGCGACAAGGTGACCACCGACGCCGAGGTCCGCGTGGTCTCGCGCGACGGCGACGTGCTCCAGGGGCGCGGGCTGGACTCCGACTCCAGGCTCCGCGACTGGCGGATCGTCTCCGAGGTCCGCGGCATCTTCCAGGACGCGGGCCCGCGCATCAGGACGGAGGAGAAGTGAAGCGCCTCCTCCCCGCCCTCCTCGCCCTCGCGCTCTGCGGCGCGCTCTTCGCGCAGACCCGCCCGCTCGTCCTCCAGAGCGCCGACCGGATGTCGGGCTCGAAGACGCAGGGCCTGCTGACGCTCCAGGGCGGCGTGAAGTTCCGCTACGACGACGCGACCTTCTCCACCGAGCTGGCGAAGTGGAACCAGAACCTCGACCAGGTCAACTGCTCGGGCGGCTTCCGGTTCGACGACCCGGGCGGGCGGCTCTCCGCCGAGAGCGGGATCTACGACCGGCGCAACGACAAGGCGATGGCGCAGGGGGCCGCGCGGCTGCGCGACTCCACGGGGAACCTCCGGCTCGACGGCGACCGCATCGTGTACAACCGCCGCACGTCGCTGGCCACGGCGGAGGGGAACCCGAAGCTGACGGCGGTCGAGGCCGACTCCTCCGACCCGAAGGCGCTCCGCTGGGACACGCTGACGATCGACGCGCGGCGCTTCGAGGTGGACCGCGAGGGCAAGGTCGCCCGGGCCACGGGGCAGGTGTTCGCCGTGCGCGGCGACCTGCGCGTCTGGTGCGACACGGGGACCTACCGCTGGGAGGAGGGGACGATGGAGCTCTCCGGCTCGCCGCGCGCGGCGGTGGGCGACGTGGAGATCTCCGGGAAGGAGATGCGGATCGAGCTGGAGAAGCGCAGGCTGAAGCGCATCAAGGTGGCGTTCGACGCGACCGGGCGCCAGCGCGCGTTCGACCGGAAGACGCGGAAGACGCAGTGCAGCCAGGTGGACGGCGACACGCTGGAAGCCTGGTTCGACGGCGAGCGGCCGAAGGCGTTCGAGGCGCGCGGCTCCGCGGTCGGGCGCTTCTACGAGGAGGAGAAGGGCGAGTACGTCAACCGCGCCGACGGCGCGTTCCTCCGGCTCGACTTCAGGCGCGGGAAGCCGGACCGCGGCATGGTGACGGGGCGCGCGAAGACGGTTTATTATCATTTCGACGAAGAGGCCCTCGAGGGGCGCAACGAGGCCATCGGCGACACGGTGGAGCTCGGCTTCTCCCCCGACGGGATCCGGAGCGTGCAGATCCGCGGGCTCGCCTCGGGCGGCGCCCCGGCCTCCGGAATCTACTACGGCGAGAAAAAGGACCCGGCGCGGGACGCGGCGAAGGCTGGCGATGGAAGAGAACGGAAGGAAAGTCAGGACCGTCTGGACGCAGGGACTCGTCAAGAAGTACGGTGAGCGCACGGTCGTCCGCGGCGTCTCCATCCGGCTCTCCCAGGGCGAGGTCGTCGGGCTGCTCGGGCCCAACGGCGCCGGGAAGACCACGACGTTCTACATGATCACCGGCATGGTGCGCCCCGACGGCGGGCGCATCTTCATCGACGACGAGGAGCTGACCTCGCTCCCGATGTTCCGCCGCGCGCGCATGGGGCTGGGCTACCTCCCGCAGGAGGCGAGCATCTTCCGCAAGCTGACCGTGGAGCAGAACATCATGGCGGTGCTCGAGACCCGCGGCCTCTCCCGCAGGGCGCGCAAGGAGCGCCTGGAGTTCCTCCTCGACGACTTCAAGATCGGCCACATCCGCAGGAACATGGCCGTCTCCTGCTCCGGCGGCGAGCGCCGGCGCCTGGAGATCGCCCGCGCGCTGGCCTCCGAGCCCGACTTCCTCCTGCTCGACGAGCCCTTCGCCGGCATCGACCCGATCGCCGTGGAGGACATCCAGTCCATCGTCGCCAAGCTGCGCGACCAGGGGATGGGGATCCTGATCACCGACCACAACGTCCGCGAGACGCTGGCGATCACCGACCGCGCCTACATCGTCTTCCAGGGCCAGGTGCTCGTGGAGGGGACCGCCCGCCACCTCGCCGAGGACCCCGAGGCCAGGCGCATCTACCTCGGCTCCTCCTTCACGCTCAAGGACGACTGAGCCTCGCCGGGGACGGGAAGATGGCCGAAACGGGAATCGGGCAGGGCTTCGGGCAGGATCTCGCGCACGAGCAGCGGCTCACGCAGCAGATGGTCCAGTCGCTCAACGTCCTGCAGGCGCAGAACGCGGATCTCGCGGCGATGATCCGCGCGGAGCTCGAGGAGAACCCGCTGCTCGAGGAGGTCCCCTCCGAACGCGAAGGGGAGGAGGGCGAAGGCCCCGCCGAGGAGAGCCTGGACCCGGGCGCCGACGAGGCGGACTGGGAGCGCGCGCTGGACGAGGGGCGCGAGGAGGCGCGGCTCGACGCCGCCGGCGCGCCCGCGGGCGACGA
>JAGCEZ010000055.1 GCA_017650365.1 Fibrobacterales bacterium
ATCAGCGTGGGGTCGTCCTGCGGGGCGACGGGGGCGCTGGGGACGACGGTGTGGCCTTTGGAGGCGAAAAACTCGATGAAGGAACGGCGGATTTCCGCCTGCGTGCGCGGGATTTGATTCATGGGGCCAAAGATAGAATCGCGCCTCGGGCCTTCCTATATTTTCTATGTTCTTTCAATCCAAAAAGCGCAAAAAGCGAAAACTCCTCGGGAGACGAAGATGAGAAGAATCGCGCGCCTGGCGGCGGGAATCCTCCTGCTGGCGGCAATGGCCTCCGCCGAGGCCGGGAAGGTGCTGATCGCCGATCCGGTGGTCTCGCCCGCGTTCGGAAACGGCGACGGCGTCAAGTTCATCCTGAAGTACGAGGCGGAGAGCCGGTTCGGGCTCGCCCTCTCGCCCGTCGACGCGGTCTGCGGCGACGTGACCTGCGCCTCGCGGCTCGGACGGGCCGCCGGGGCGTCGAAGGTCGTCTTCGCGCAGGTGCAGAAGGTCGGCGACGGGAACTACTTCGCCCTCTCCTCCGTCGATTTCTCCCGGAACGGGAAGTACAGCACGGCGATGGAGTCCTTCGGGAACGTCGAAGAGCTCGAAACGGCTATTCCCCGGGCGTTCGACGCGCTGGAGCGGGCCGAGAAGGCCGCCCCCGGAGCCGCGGTCGCCGTGGCGAAGGCCCCCGCGAACGACGTCTCCGACAACAGGCGACGCGCCGCCTCGACCTACGTCGGCTTCACGATGGGGATGATGTACCCCCTCGCCGACACCTACGACTGGGTCGAGGAGGACAGGTACGGCTTCGAGGAAAAGCGCAGGATCGAGCTGTCGCAGTGGGAGTTCGGCGTCGCCGCCTGGCTCGCGCTGAACGAAGACGTCGCCGTGACGTTCGACGTCGCGGTGCGCGGACCGGAATCCGGCCCGGACGACTACCAGATCTTCTTCGACGTCGGCGCGGTCCGCTTCCTCTCGGACGGCGACGTCTCCCCCTTCGTCGGCGCCGGACTGGGCGTCCACCCCGGACCCGCGGACGACAACGGCCGGAACGACCGCAAGCGCTACATGGGGCCCGCGCTCAACGTGAACGCCGGCGTGCTCTTCATGCGCTCCTACGCCTTCTCGCTCTACCTCCGCGGGAAATACGGCGTGATCTTCGACTCGGACCTGGACCAGAAGATCTCCGCGGACATCGGCCTGCTCTGGCACAAGGGCTCGGACGACGCGGCCCATTCGGAGGTCGCGCGCGCCAACAACTCCTCGTTCGGCGGTCTCGCCGTCTTCCTCGTCCTCTGCTCCATCGTCAGCCTCGCGGTAGGAGGTCGCCTGTGAAAACGCGTTCCCTTCCCCTCTCCGCGCTCCTGGTCGCGCTTCTCTCCTCCTGGTCCTTCTCCGCGCCCGCGGAAGAAGCCGCGAAGCCCGAAGCCCCCGCGCCCGCGATCGCCGATTCCTCCACCGCCTCCCCCGCCGCGGATTCCGTTTCCGAGGCCGCCGGCGCGTCCGCCGCGGACGCCGTTTCCGTTCCGCCCGCGGACTCCGCCCTCGCCGCGCGGGACTCCGTCTCCGCGGATTCCGCCGGCGCGGGTCCCGTTCTCCCCGCGGACGACTTCGCGGGCAAGGTCCTTCTCTTCCCGCCGCAGATCGGGGAGGACGTCGGGGAACGCGACGGGCTCGCCTTCGTCCTGGTCTACGAGGCCGAAAAGCGGTACGGCTCCGAACTCCGGGAACACCCCGCGGAGTGCGCGGCGCTGGGCTGCGCCGAGGAGCTGGGCCGGGCGGCGGGCGCGGCGCGCGCGATCGTCCCGCAGATCCGCAAGCTGGGTTCCAAGGCGTTCCTCGTCCTCTCCTCCGTCGATTTCGCGGACGGTTCGAAGAGCCGCTCCGTGCGCGAGGCCTTCGCGGCCCCCGAGGAGTTCGCGACGGCCGCGCGCCGCGCGTTCGACGCGCTGGAGAATCCGGACGACGAAACCGCGCGCGAGGTCACCGTCGAGAACGTCACCTCCGCCGACGGCCCGGACGACGCGCCCCGGCGCGCGAACGCCGCGCGCTACTTCGGGCTCAAGTTCGGGATGATGTACCCGCTCGCCGGCACCTACGACTGGATCGAAGAGCGCGGCGGGAAGCTCGAAGAGCACAAGATCGAGGTGACGCAGTGGGAGTTCGGCGTCTCCTACTGGCTCTTCGTCGACACGGACTGGGCCGCGACGCTCGACCTCGCGGTGCGCGGGCCGAACTCCGGGCCCGACCGCTACCAGTTCGTCTTCGACGCCGGCGCCGTCCGCCTCTTCTCCGCCGGGGACGTGAGCCCGTTCGTCGGCTTCGGCGTCGGCCTGCAGGCGGGGCCCGAGGACGAGATCGGGAACGAGCTGACCAACCGGCACATGGGCTTCTCGCTCAACGCCAACGCGGGCCTCTTCTTCCTGCGGACCTACAACTTCTCGCTCTTCCTGCGGAGCCTCTACGGCGTCATCCTGAACGACGACTTCGACCAGAAGATCGCCGCGGACCTCGGGATGCTGCTGCACGCCAATCCGCTCCGGAAGCGTCCCGCGCCCGCGGCTTCCGCCGCGGGGAACGGGAACGCGCGGAAGAACGGCTCCGGCGTGCTGGTCTTCGTCGGCGTCCTCCTGCTGAGCGGCCTGGTCATCGCCGCCGCGGACTGAGGACGGGCGCCCGGAAAAAGCGAACGGCTCCGCGGACGCGGAGCCGTTTTCGCATGCGTTTCCTTCCTAGTCCTTGAAGACGAAGAAGACGGCGCCGAGCAGGCAGAGCGCGGCCCAGAGGTAGTTGAGCTTGAGCGGCTCCTTCATCACCAGGAACGAGAAGGGGACGAAGACCGAGAGCGTGATCACCTCCTGCATCATCTTGAGCTGCGCGACGGAGAAGACCTCGTGCCCGATGCGGTTGGCCGGCACCTGGATGAGGTATTCGAAGAGCGCGACGCCCCAGCTGGCGATCGCGGCGACGGCCCAGTGCCTGTTGGGCAGCGCGCGGAGATGCCCGTACCAGGCGAACGTCATGAAGACGTTGCTGCAGGTGAGCATCGCCGCGGTGATCAGGAAGTGCCTGGTCACGGCCTACGCCTCCGCCAGAAGCCGTTTCGCCGTTTCGAGCTGCGCCTTGACGGCGTTCGGGCCCGTCCCGCCCGGGAGGTCGCGGCGGGCGACGGAGTTCTCGAACGTGAGCTGGCGCTTGATCTCGTTGGGCTCGGGCACGCCTTCCCACTCGTCGAGCGGAAGCGACGTGAAGGGGATGCGGCGGCGGGCGGCCTTGCCGACGATGGAGCCGACGATCCGGTGCGCGTCGCGGAAGGGGATCCCGCGCTGGACGAGCAGGTCGGCCAGGTCGGTGGCGAGCAGTTCGGGGAGCATCGCCTCGCGCATGCGGGAGAAGTCCCAGACGGCGGTCTCCATCGCCTCGCGCATGGCGTCGAGCATGACGGAGGCGGTGCGCGCGCTGTCGAAGACGGGCTCCTTGTCCTCCTGGAGGTCGCGGCTGTAGGTCATCGGGGCGCCCTTGACGAGCGTCGCCATCGCGACGAGGTTGCCGGTCAGGCGGCCGGACTTGCCGCGGATCAGCTCCATGGAGTCGGGGTTCTTCTTCTGAGGCATCATGGAGGAGCCGGAGGAGAAGGCGTCGGAGAGCTTCAGGAAACCGAACTCGCACGTGGACCAGAGGACGAAGTCCTCGGCGTAGCGGCTGAGCGTGGTCCCGAGGATCGCGAGGTCGGAGAGGAACTCGAGCGCGGCGTCGCGGTGCGAGACGGCGTCGATGGAGTTGTCGGAGATCTCGGGGAAGCCGAGCTCGCGCGCGACGAGGTCGCGGTGGTACGGGAACGCGGAGCCGGCGATGGCGCCCGAGCCGAGCGGCATCTGGCGGTGGCGCGCGAGGAAGTCGCGCAGGCGTCCGGCGTCGCGTTCGAGCGCGAAGAGGAACGAGAGCATGTAGTGCGAGAACTGGACCGGCTGCGCCTGCTGGAGGTGCGTGTAGCCGGGCATCAGGCGCGCCTGGTTCTCGTCGGCGAGCTTGAACAGGGCCTTCTGCAGCCCGCGGACCTGCCCGAGCAGCTTTTCGGCCTTGCGGCGCATGTAGAGCTTGAAGTCGGTGCTCACCTGGTCGTTGCGGCTGCGCCCGGTGTGGAGCTTCTTGCCCAGCGGCCCGAGGCGGTCGGTCAGCACGCGCTCGACGGCCATGTGGACGTCCTCGTCGGAGTCGGGGTCGAAGAGGTCCTTGCCCGCGCGGAAGTCGGCGCGGATCCCCTCCAGCCCCTCGACGATCTTCGCGCGCTCGTCCGCGGTCAGGACGCCGGCCTCCAGCAGGCCCGCGGTGTGGGCGACGCTGCCGTCGATGTCCTCCTCGATCAGCTCGACGTCCACGCGCAGCGAGAAGCTGAGGCGCTCCATCGACCCGGCCATCTTCGTCTCGAACCGGCCGTCCCACATGGTGTGCTGCGATTTTTCGGCGGTCATGTTTTCACTCCTGTTTTTCGGGCATGGCCGAGAGGGCCACGATTTGCAGTTGAAGGGTTTCCCTGTCCCGGAACCTGTTGATCTCGGGGCGGTAGGCGATGGCGAAGGGGCGCGGGAAGCCGTCGAGGACCTCGGCGAGCTCCCCCTGCCCGAAGGCGATGGCGTCGAAGGCGTGGCCCTTCTGGCTGAGCTTGAGCCGGAGGTGCGACTGCCCGACGACGTGGCACTTGCCCGCGACCGTGACGCCGTCGGCGAAGAAGACCGGCGGCTCGTTGTCGTGGCCGAAGGGCTCGCAGCGGTCGAGCCAGACGAAGGTGTCGGCGTCCACCTGGTCGAAGTCCACGCGGCAGACGGGGACCAGGCGGCGCGGATGCCCGGCCTGGCCGCCGAGCGCCTCCTTCGCGTAGGCGCGGATCCGTTCGCGGAAGGCGGCGACGTTTTCGCGCGCGAGGCTGAACCCCGCGGCCTGCGAGTGCCCGCCCCAGCGGTCGAGCAGGTCCTCGGTCCCGAGCAGGGCCGCGTGCCAGTCGAACCCCTCCACGCCGCGCGCGCTCGCCCGGAGCATGCCGGTGTGCGGTTCGGGGTAGGCGACGGCGACCGGGCGCCCGATGCGGTCCACGAGGCGGGCGGCGACGATGCCGACGACCCCGACGACCTCCTCGGGCCAGTCGTCGCCGACGACGACCACCGCGGGCTCGGAGAGCTCGTCCGGGTGGGCGTCGAGCCAGGCGAGCGCGCGGTCCGTGGTCTCGTTCTCGAGGCGGCGCCGGCGGACGTTCGCCTTGACCAGGACGTCGAGGCAGCGCTCGGCCTCGCGCGGGTCCTCCGTGGCGAGGAGCTCGTAGGCGGCGCGGGGGTTGCCCATCCGGCCGGCGGAGTTGAGGAGCGGCGTCATGCGGAAGAGGACGTCCTGCGAGCGGAGGTGCGAGGGATGCGCGCCGCTCTGGCGCAGCAGCGCGCGGATGCCGGGGCGGCGGGCGGCCGCGATGCGCTTGAGCCCCTCGCGGACGAACAGGCGGTTCTCGCCGGTGAGCGAGACGACGTCGGCGAGCGTGCCGAGCGCGAGGAGGTCGCCGTAGGCGGAGACGTCGACGCGGAGCCCGAGTTCGCGGACCAGCAGCTCGAGGAGCTTGTAGGCGACGCCGACGCCGCTGAGGTTCTTGTTCGGGTAGGAGCTCGCGTCGCAGTTGGGGTTCGCGATCGCGACCGCGTCGGGGAGGACGGGACCCTGCTTGTGGTGGTCGGTGACCAGCGTCGAGATCCCGAGGCTCTTCGCGTAGGCGACCTCCTCCACCGCGGAGACGCCGTTGTCCACGGTGAGGAGCCAGCGGATCCCCTTCTTCGCGAGGTCGTCGACGGTGTTCTTCGTGATGCCGTAGCCCTCGCCGAAGCGGCTGGGGATGTAGACCTCGATGTTCCGGAAGCCGCATTCGCGCAGCCCGAGGCGGAGGAGCGAGGCGCCGGTCAGCCCGTCCACGTCGTAGTCGCCGTGGACGGCGATCGCCTCGCCGCGTTCGCGGATCCCCGCGAGGACGCGGACGATCTCCGGAAGCCCCTCGAGCGAGGCGGGGTCCAGCGCGGAGGCCTTCTGCGGCTTGAAGAAGGCGCGGGCGCCGTCGAGCGTCTCCACGCCCTGGGAGCCGAGCACGCGCGCGACCCAGTCGGGGGCGCGCATCGCCCGGGCGAACTCGCGCTCGCGCGCGGAGAACGGCTCGGGCTCGCCGATGCGGAAGCTCTTCGCGAACTCCTCCGCGGTCATGCGCCCCCCTTCTCCGAAACGAGCGAAAGGTCGATCCGGGGCCGTTCGTTGCGCCACTTGAGGACGAGCGCGAGGAAGACCTTCTCGGGGTCCACGGAATTGTCCATGTGCCGGGCCGTCTTCAGGAGCTCCTTGTGCATCCAGACCAGGACGTCGTCGCCCTCGCCCGCGAAGGGCAGCGCGCGGAGCCGGGATTCGAACGCGGAGTTGCGCACCGGGAGGCCGGCGTTCAGGCGCATCAGGTCGTCGAGCAGGGAGGAGAGGGCCGAGGCCGCGTGCCGCGCGGTCTCCCTGAGGACGCTCGCGCCCGCGCTCTTCTTCCGCCCCGCGCTCTCCGCCCACCAGGAGAAGAGCTCGAGCGAGCTCTCCTTCGCGGTCCACTCCAGCAGGTCCATCGCCAGGGCGCGCGCCTCGGCCACGGTCTCGCCCGCCATGAAGACGGCCTTGCCCGGGCTTCCGCCCGCAAGCGCCCAGAGCTGGTCGAGGTTCTCGGTGGAGATCCCGCGCTTCTCGAGGAAGGCGCCCACTTCGCCCACGGTCGCCTCGGGCAGGTGGATCTTCGCGCAGCGCGAGAGGATCGTCGGCAGCATGTCGGCGCGGTGCGCGGTGGTCAGGACGAAATGGCAGTTCTCGGGCACCTCCTCCAGCGTCTTGAGGAGCGCGTTCGCCGGGGCCGCCGCCATGCGGTCCGCCTCGGGGATCAGCACCACGCGGGGATGCGGGTCCCTGCGCCCCAGCTCGCGCAGCACGTCGCGGATGCTCTCCACGCGGATGGTCCCGGTCTCGGGGAAGGCGCCGACGTCCCACGGATCCGACATGATCGGGACGAGCGTCTTCTTCGCCTGCTCCCGGCGGTCCTCCTCCTTCTCCAGCTTGTCGGAGGAGCCTTCGAGCGGAACGACCCAGAGCCACGGGCTTTCGCCCTTCTCCGGGCGCACCGCGCGGCAGTAGGGGCACTCGCCGCAGGGCCGGGCCTTTTCGCCCGTGCAGCTGAGGATCCGCGCGAGCTGCATGGCCAGCGCGCGCTTGCCGACGCCGGCGGAACCGGTGATCAGGACCGCCTGCGGGAACGAGTTCGACTCCAGCGCGGCCTTCAGGCGCTCCGCGACGCGTTCCTGGCTGGCCGGAAGATCAAGCCTGTATTCCATCGTCCCTCCCTACCCCGGCATCCTGCGGGCGTCGTGCAGCCAGTCCATCGGGTCGATCGACTCCATGCCCTGTTTCAGCTGGAAGAAGAGCGTCGTGCCGTAGGGGGACCCGACCTCCGCGATGGAGGCGATCTCCTGGCAGGCCTCGACGCCCTGGCCGTCGCGCACCTTCACGCCGGAGAGGTGCGCGTAGACCGAATAGTAGCCCTCGGCGCCGTGCGTGAGGATGAGGCTGAGCCCCTGGCCCTGGATCGGGCCGACGTAGGCGACCGAGCCCTTCGCGACGGAGCGCACGCGGGCGCCCTCGCGCGAGGCGATCTCCATGCCGAGGTTGCGCGTGACGGTTCCCAGGCCCGCGTGCTTCACGAGCCCGTAGGGCGCGGCGACCTCGCCCACCACGGGCCAGCACCGCTTGAACGCCGGCGTCGCGCTCTTCCCGCGCGTCATGGCCGTGCGCGCCTTGACGGCCTTGCCGCTCCTGCGCGCGGCCTCCTCCGCCTTCTTGCGCGCCGCCTCGAGCTTCGCGATCACCGCCAGCAGCGCCTTCTGCGACGCCTCGTGCTCGTCGATCAGCTGCTGGCGGCGCGAGCGGTCGTCGCGCACCTGGGCGAGGCGCTTCTCGCGGTCGGCCTGGCGCGACTGCAGCTGCGCGTACTCCACGCGCCGCTCCGCGCGCAGCCTTTCGTTCTCCGCGCGGCGCGACTTCAGGAGCGCCGCCTCGTCGTCGAGCTCGGCCAGGGAGCCCCGCAGGGACTCGATCAGGCGGCGGTCGCCGTCGAGCACGCGCTGCCACATCCGGATCTCCGCCGGCGAGAGCCCGCGCTCCGCGGCGCGGAAGAGGAGCTCCGCCGAACGCGGGCGGCCCTTGCGGTACATGTCCCGCGCGCGCCGACCCACCGCCGCGCGCTGCGCGGCGACGGCGCCCGAGAGCGAATCGACGCGCCGCGAATTCTCCTCGATCGCCGTCTGGAGAGAACGCTGCGTCTGGTCCAGCGCGGCGACCAGCTGGCGCTGGCGGCGCACGCCGACGTTCAGCCGCGCGAGCTCTCCGGTCAGCCCCTCCTCCTGGCGCATCTTGTCGCGCACTTCCCTCTTCTCGCGCTCGATCTGCGCGCGGAGCTTCGCCAGCTCGCCCTGGTGCGTCTTCAGTTCGCGGTCGGCCTGCGTGGAGACCCGGACCGGGCGCTTCGCCGGGGCCTTCTTCCCCTTCGGCTTCGCGCCCCACGCCGTGGAGAGCGACAGCAGCAGGCAGAGCGCGAGGACGATCGCCTTCCGGGCCTTCATTCCGCGGCCCTCTCGCGCAGGTGTCCGAGCACGGTCCGCGCCGAGGCGGAGGCGGCGACCAGGACGAGCAGCAGGACGATTCCCCCGCCGCACCGGCCCAGGGGCGCGAACCACTCCTCCCAGGCCGGGAAGCCGGAGGCGAGGCGCGCCATCGCGAACTCCCAGACCCCCCAGGCGGCCGAGCCCCCGAGGAGCGCGAGCGTGGCGGACTCGATCGCGAACGGCATGGCGATGGAGCGTTCGCCCGCCCCGACGTACTTCATGTTCTCGATCAGGAGCGCGCGGGCGTAGAGCGAGACGCGCACCGCGTTCCCCAGGATGACGCGGAAGGCGAGGACCATCAGCAGGAGCAGCGCCCCGAGCAGGGTCTCCGCGCGGGCCTTCCACTCCGCGACGCGTTCCAGCGTCTCGAGCGAGGAGTTCGCGAACTCCACGCCGGGGAGCGCGGCCAGGGCGCCCGCCCACGGACGGTAGCGGAAGGCGTTCTTGAACTCCCCGGACGGCCAGACGTCGAAGGAGCGCGGGAGCGGGTTGTCGCCCGCGAGGTCGAGCGCGTCGGGCCCGAACGCCCGCGTGAACCGCTCCGCCGCGGCGCTCTTGTCCACGAACAGGAGGTCGCCCGTCCCCTCGGTACCGCGGATCCTCTCCTCCAGCGCGGCGACCTCCGCGTCGGAGAGGTCGTCGGAGAGGAAGAGCTCCAGCTTCCAGGAATCCTCGGGCATCGGCGCCGCGCGGCGCACCACGAGGAACGCGGCCACGGTCCCCTCGAGCACGAGGGCGGCCAGAAGCACGGTGACGAGCGTGGGGAGGAGGAGACGGCGGTTCCGTCCCCAGCCGCGGAACGACTCGCGCAGAAGATGTGCGAAGTTCGAAAGCATCCGATTTACCGATACCAATAATAGTTAGATTTAGGACCCTTTCCGGAGCGGAAGATGATCGTGCTCGGCATCGAAAGTTCCTGCGACGAAACCGCCTGCGGCATCGTGGACGGCGACGGCAGGGTGCTGGCCAACGAACTCTACTCGCAGATCCCCGAACACGCGCCCTTCGGGGGCGTCGTCCCCGAAGTGGCCGCCCGCGCGCACCTCGAGAAGGTCGGCCCGATCGTCCGGGCCGCGCTCGACAAGGCGGGAATCGCCCTTCCGGACGTGGACGTCGTTGCCTACACGCGCGGCCCGGGGCTCATGGGCCCGGTCCTCGTCGGGGCCTCGTTCGCGCGCGGGCTCGCCGCGGCGCTCGGAAAGCCGGCGGCCGGAATCAACCACCTCGAGGGCCACATCGCCGCGGCGAGGCTCTCGCACCCGGACCTGGAGCCCCCGTTCCTGGCCCTCACGGTCTCGGGCGGGCACACCCAGATCGACCGCGCGCTTCCGGGCTTCCGGTTCGAGACGCTCGGGCAGACGCGCGACGACGCCGCGGGCGAGGCGTTCGACAAGTGCGGGAAGCTGCTCGGGCTGGGCTACCCCGCCGGACCCTACGTCAGCCGCGAGGCGAAGAACGGAGACCGCTCGGCGTTCCGCTTCCCGCGGGCCCTGCGCGGCGTCGACACGCTGGACTTCAGCTTCTCCGGGCTCAAGAGCGCGGTCCTGCGGCTCGTGGAGAGCCGGCCCGCCGAAGAGCTTCTCGCCCGCCGCGCGGACGTCTGCGCCGGGCTGGAGGAGGCGATCGTGGACATGCTGACCGAGCGCGCGCTGCAGGCGGGCCAGGCGACCGGAATCAAGACCCTCGCGGTCTGCGGCGGGGTCTCCGCGAACCCGAGACTGCGCGAAAAGCTCCCGGCCGAACTGGAGAAGCGCGGCATGAAGGCCCTCTTCCCCGACCTGCGCTACTGCACCGACAACGGCGCGATGATCGCCGGAGCCGCCCTTTTCCGCCTGAAATCGCAGTGTCTGGTTTTTGAACATTTGCCGGTCTCCCCGGGGCTGGAACTCGGCGAATTTCTACAATAGAAGGCATGAAGGCCCGTTTCGCGCCGCTTTTCCCGGTTTTCGCCGCCGCGCTCTTCGCGCAGGAGGCCGTCCCCGCCGCGTCTCCCGAATCCGGAACGCCCGCGGCACCGCAGGCCGTCGAAACGCAGGTCTCCGAAGCGCCCGCGCCCGCCGCCGGAGAGCAGGCCGCCGCGCCCGAATCCGCCGCTCCCGCCCCCGAGGCCGCTTCTCCCGCGGCCGAGGCTCCCGCACAAGCGCCCGTTGCCGAAGCCGTGGTTCCCGCGGCCGAGGCCGCGGCGCCCGCTCCCGCGCCCGAAGAAAAGAAGGCCGAGGAACGCCCCGTCCCCGCCCCGCTCGCCCCTCCCTCGGAGGAGCGCCTCTCCACCAGCGGGAACAACACGTTCCAGGACGTCGAGATCTTCGGCGACAACTGGCTCTTCTCCCCCACGATCTGGTCCGACATGCTCCGCATGGACGACGCCGACGCGATGGTCCAGAAGAACATCGAGGAGAAGAAGTTCGCGAACGACGAGTACTTCATGCGCAACGTGGACCGCGAGGAGTTCGAGGAGGAGCGCGTGCTCCTGATGTTCGAGGAGAAGGCGCGGCGCTACGAGAAGTACCTGAAGAAGATGCGCGCGGAGATCGCCGCGGACAGCGCGGCGGCCGCCGGAAACGCGGATTCCGCCGCGCGCTAGCCTCCCCCTCCCCCGTTTTCTACATTTGCGCCTCCGAGATCGGGAGGTCGCTTGCTTTCGCTGGAAACACATCTGGACTCGGCGCCGAAGAGCGTCCTGGCCCCCATGCGCCGCCACTGGAACCTGGCGCCCGGCAGCGTGGTCTCCAACGCGGCGGTCGCGCAGGCCGTCCGCGAGCGCGCCTTCGACGCGGACCGGATCCAGGCCCTGCTCGAGCGGTGCACCCCCGCGCAGCGCGACGTCCTCTGGGCGGTCTACGGCTCCGGCGACCGCGGCCTTCCGGTCGAGTCGCTCCGCGCCGCCTTCCCCTCCGCCGAACGCCATCTCCTCGACGACACCGTCGAGGAGTTCCGGCGCGAACTGGTCGTCGCGCGGACGGGCGGAGGCAATCCGGTCCTGCACGGCTTCTCCGAGCTCTGGCCCGACCTGGCCGACCGCTTCGCCGACTCGGTCCCCGCGGCGGAGAAGGGCAGCCTCGCCGAAATCGGCTACGAGGCCTTCGCCGTCCAGCACCTCCTCCATCTCTTCGCCGCGCTCGCGAAGGCCCCCTGGAAGTGCACGCGCGAGGGGGCGGTCAAGCAGAGCGACCGCCGGGAGTACGACAAGTCGTTCCGCTTCGGGAAGCAGATCTCCCCGCGCCTCTTCACCGAGGTCGTGGACGGCAAGATCTCCCCGGCCATGGGCGAGGAGCTGGCGCTCCTGCTCGAGCTTTCGCGCCGCCTGGGGTTCGTCGCCCGCGACGACGAGGGGATCCGCCTCCGCGCCCGGGCCGAGGCGGCCGCCCGCAAAAACTGCCGCGAGCTCTGGACCGCGCTGCTGGACGCCTGGACCGCGGCGCGGGGATTCTCCGCCGAAGGCCTGCGCACGCTGCTGAGGACGCTCTCCACGCCGCGCCGCGCGCGCCCGTGGTGCAAGATCTGGTCGCTGCGCGAACGCCTGGACGCGGACCGGAAGCTGCGCTGGAGCGGGCTTCCCGCCCAGCTGCGCGAACTGGTCGTGCTGGGGATGGTCCGCCTGGGGACGGACGCCTCGGGGAGCGTGGAACTCCTGGGGCTGACGCAGTGCGCGTCCGTCTGGTGCGAGACCGGGAGCCTTCCGGCCGAGCTCGCGGAGGCCATGCCCGGATACGCGACCGCGAACTTCGAGGTCTTCGTCCCGATCACCTCCTGCGGCGAACACGCCTGGACGCTGCACCGCGCGGCCGAACTGGCCGCGGACGAGCAGTTCCTGAAGTTCACGCTGACCGAGGAGCGGCTGCTGGAGGCCCTGCGCGGCGGCGTGGATCCGCACGACGTGCGCTCGCTCGCCGAATGGCTGAAGCTCCCCCGCGGCCCCGCGAAGACGCTGGAGGAGTGGCTGAAGTCGTTCGAGCGCTGCCGCCTGCTGCGCCCGCTGCTGCTGGAGGTGCGCGACGACGCGCTGCGCGGGAAGCTGATGGCGAGCCGCGCCCTCTCCGAATGGATCTCGTGCGAGATCGACGGCTTCGGGCTGGTGCTCCGCGACGGAGCCGAGTCGGCCGTCCTCCCGATTCTGGAGAGCTACGGCCTGCATCCGCGCCTTCCCTCCGAGGAGGGCGCCCCCCTGCCGGACGAGCCCGCGCCCGAATCCGCGCCCGCCGCCAAGCCAGCGCCGGAGATCGACTGGAGCTGGAGCGACCCGCCGCCCGAAACCGCGCTCCGCTTCGGGGAAATCGACCTCTCCGGGAACGGGTTCGGCGAAAAGACCCCGGACCAGCGCCGGCGCCTGCTGCGCCACTGCGCGGTCAACCGGCTCGAGGCCACGCTCTGGTGGCGCGACCAGGAGGGGAAGCCGCCGAAGAAGATCCGCGTCGTCCTCGAGGACTGCGACGGCGACACGGTCTCCGGCTCCGACGAAAAGGGCCGCCCCGTCCGCGTGGAGATCGCGAAGATCGCGAACCTGCGGTTCTGATTCCCCCTCTTGGCGTTTTTGGGGATTTTAAGGCGTTTCATTGACATCGGGAGACCCCGTTTTTTGGCTATTATCTCGGTTCCATGCCTTTCGTCCATCTGATCAACCACTCCGACTTCTCGATGCTCCGGTCGTCGATCCGGACCGACGACATCGTCGCCAACGCGAAGCGCGACGCCGACGAACAGACCGTCTTCGAAGACCACGCGAACATGCGCCGGGAGAAGGACCCGGAGAACAAGGGGAAGTTCCTCGAGAAAGGGAGCATCCCCTTCTCCGGCGCGGCGGCGCTGACCGACCGCGGGAACATGTGCGGCGCGCTCGAGCTCTACTTCCCCGCGATCCAGGCGGGGATCAAGCCGATCCTGGGCTGCGAGCTGATCTACGCGCCCAAGGGGCGGCGCGACCTCTCCGACCCCGACATCGTCTGGCTCCTGGCCGAAAACAACGAGGGCTACTACAACCTCATCGACCTCGTCTCGCAGGGCTACCTGAACGACTACAAGGACGAGCCGGTCGTGGACTGGAAGCGGATGACGGAGAAGAACAAGGGGCTCTTCGCCATCTACGGCGGGCGCCGCTCGCACCTGGGCCGGGCGCTCCTGGACGGGAACGCGAAGCTGGCGAAGGAGCGCGTGGACGCGCTGCGCGAGCTCTTCGACCACGACCACTTCTTCCTGACGATCCAGAACAACGGGGCCCCCGACGACAAAACGCTGATCGCGAAGACGGAGGAGCTCGCGGACGCGGAGGGGATCCAGGTCGTCGCCACCGGCGACAACCACTACGCCCGGCGCGAGGACCGGAAGGCCTGGCAGGTGCTGCGCTGCATCGCGCGGCGCGAGAAGCTGGCCGACTACAAGGACGAGTGGCCCGGCGAACTCCACTGCCGCACGGCCGACGAGATGGAGCTGCTCTTCCGCGACCGGCCCGACGCGATCGCCAACACCGTGAAGATCGCCGACGCCTGCAACGTGGTCATCCGGACCAAGACCGGCTACGAGTTCTGGCCGGTGTTCCCGATCCCCGAGGGGTTCGCGGACGCGGACGAATACCTGGCGCACATCACGTGGGAGCGCGCGCCGAAGCGCTACCCCGACATGACCGAGGAGCAGCGGACGCGCATCCAGAACGAGCTCGACATGATGAAGAAGATGCACGTGGCCGGCTACATGCTCATCGTGCAGGACTTCATCGTCTGGAGCAAGGAGCACGGCGTTCCGGTGGGCCCGGGCCGCGGCTCGGCGGCCGGCTCGGTGGTCGCCTACATCATCGGCATCACGAACATCGACCCCTTCTACTACGGGCTTCTGTTCGAACGGTTCCTGAACCCCGAGCGCGTGTCGATGCCGGACATCGACACCGACTTCTCCGACCTGGAGCGCGGCCGCGTGGTGGACTACGTGGCGGAGCGCTACGGGCAGGACTGCGTCGGGCAGATCATCACCTACGGCCGCCTGAAGGCCAAGGCGGTGCTGATCGACGTGGCCAGCGTCCTGGGCATGAACCGGAACGAGTTCAACGCCGTCACGAAGAAGATCCCGGCGCTGATCAACGGCCTCCAGGCGCCTCCGAAGAAGAAGGAGGGGAAGTCGTACGTGGACGAGATGCCCGAGATGCGGGAGCTCTTCGTCAACGGGACGGAGCAGTACCGGCAGATCTGGGCGATCGCGCTGAAGCTGGAGAACCTCGTGCGGCAGGCGGGGGTGCACGCGGCGGCGGTCATCATCGCGCCGAAGCCGCTGCGCGAGCTGGCGCCGCTCTACCGGGCCGCGGGCGAAAAGACGCCGGCGATCCAGTACGACAAGCACTACGCGGAGGACATCGGCTTCCTCAAGATGGACTTCCTCGGCCTGCGCAACCTCTCGGTGATCACCGACGCGCTGGAGATGATCGAGGAGAACCACGGCGTCAAACTCGACATGGACCACGTGGACCTGACGGACCCGGAGGCGTTCAAGCTGATGCAGGAGGGGCGCACGATCGGCGTCTTCCAGTTCGAATCGCCGGGCATGCAGAAGTACCTGCGCACGCTGCGCCCGACGAGCATCTTCGAGCTGATCGCCATGAACGCGCTCTACCGCCCGGGCCCGATCGAATCGATCCCGAGGTTCATCAAGCGCAAGAACGGCGAGGAGCCGATCGACTGCTACGACCCGAAGTTCGAGGGGATCCTCGGCGAGACCTACGGGGTGATCGTCTACCAGGAACAGGTGATGAAGCTCTCGCAGGAGCTCTCGGGCTTCTCGCTGGGCGAGGCGGACAACCTCCGGCGCGCGATGGCGAAGAAGAAGGGGATGGAGACCTTCGAGGGCAAGTTCAAGGACGGCGCCGTGGCCCGCGGCTTCCCCCGCGCGCTGGCGGAGAAGCTCTGGGACGTGCTGATCCCCTTCTCAAACTACGCGTTCAACAAGTCGCACTCCGCGGCCTACGGGTTCGTCGCGTTCCAGACCGCGTTCCTCAAGGCGCACTACCCCGCCGAGTTCATGGCCGCGAACATCACCTCCGAAATCGCGAACGCCGACCGCGTGGCCGTGCTGATCCAGGAGTGCCGCGACCTCGGAATCAAGGTGATCCCCCCGGACGTGAACCGGAACAAGGCGCAGTTCTCGGTGCTCGACGGCTGCCTGAACTACGGCCTCGCCGGGATCCGCGGCATCGGGATGCCCGCCGCGCGCGCCATCGTCGCCGAACGCGCGAAGGGCGGCCCGTTCCGCTCGCTCTTCGACTTCGCGCGGCGCATGGCCGGCGAGAACCTGATCAACAAGAAGGCGCTGGAGTGCCTGACGATGGCGGGCGCCTTCGACGGGCTGGAGGGGACGCGCGCCTCGCAGTTCGCCTCGGTGGACAAGGCGATCGACCACGGCGCCAAGTGCCTCCGCGAGAAGGAGAGCGCGCAGGTCAACCTCTTCGGCGACTTCGGCGGCGAAGGCCCGGCGCCCGAGGACCCGCAGCTCGAGAACGCGGCGCCGTGGAGCTCGCTCGAGCTCCTCGACAAGGAGAAGAAGGTCCTCGGGCTCTTCGTCTCCAGCCACCCGCTCGAGGACTACGAGCTGGAGCTCCGGAGCTTCTCGACCGCCGAGCTGCTCCGGGACTTCCCCTTCTCCGACCTCCCCGAGGGGCTCCCCTGGAGGCAGCGCAACGACCCCTCCCTGAAGCACCGCGTCTTCGTCGGCGGGATGGTGGAGAAGTTCCAGGCGCGCGTCAGCGAAAAGGGGCAGAACGCCGGGAAGCCCTTCGGCTCGGGCGTGCTCGCCACGAAGGCGGGCGAGCACCTCGACTTCGTCTTCTGGCCGGACGTCTTCGCCGCCGTGCAGGACCGCGTCGCCCCGGAAAGCATCGTCCTGCTCTCGGGCTACCTCGAGCACCGCAGGGGCGGGGGCCCGGACGACGTCCAGCTCGTGGGCGAGAACGCCTGGTCGCTGGAGAGCGTGCTCCCCAAGCTGACCCGCGCCGTCCACGTGGACGTGGACCTCTCCGCGCAGGGCGCGGAGTTCCTGGACGAGCTGAACGAGTTCCTGGACGACTGCGCCCCCGAACCCGGGGAGCCCGCGGCGAAGATCGTCATCAACGCCGCGCTCCCGTCGAAGAAGCGCGTCCACGCGCTGCTCGACCAGAAGCACGCGGTCGCGGTCACGCGCGGCTTCGTCAAGTCGCTCGCCGCGCTCGCGGGCGGGACGTCGCGCATCCGGCTCGCGCGCGAAGTCTAGCGCGGAGCGGCGCGGACGCCGCGGCGGGCTACTCCTCGTGGAACGAGATGGCGCACTTCGGCGCGAAGACGAACTCGCCGCGCCGGCGCCGCACGATGATCAGCTCGGGATGGCTCTCCTCGAGCCGCGCCATCAGGCGGTTGAGCCGCCCCTCGAAGTTCGGGTTCGAGACGTCGAGCGTGATCTCCGCGTCGCGCTTGAACTCGCGGTTCTCGAACGTCGTCCGCCCGGTGAGGAGGTAGGTCTTCAGCACGCGCCGGAAGATCTTCGCGGGGACGTTGCGGATGAAGTGCTCGCCGTTGATGGTGACGCTGTCGTCGACCGAGTGGTAGACGACCTCGGTCTTCGCCGAAATCGACTGGAGAAGGGCCGAATGGAGCGCGTCGATCCTCCGCGCGGTCTTCTTGTCCTCCGACAGGAGCCCTTCGACCAGGAGCTTCAGCGGATTGGCCGGGCCCTTCTTCGCCGGGAAGGGGGCGTAGCGGATGCGCGCGAGATAGACCGGGGCGCCGCAGCAGCAGCCCGGGCGGACGCGGGGCGGAACGCCCTTCGGGAGCTTCTCCGCGAGGACGACGACCGGGGAGTCCACGTCGAGCGGGTCGCGCATCGGCAGCCCGAACGACTTCGCCGCGGCCGAGAAGGCCTTGACCGCGCCGACCTCGCTCCCCTTCCAGAACGCCTTCTTCCCGCGGATCTCCAGGCCGGGGAGGAGGGTTTCGGCGGGAAGCACGTCGGCCATCAGGTCGAGCTCCTCGTAGGGGGGCATCCCGAAGACCTCGGGCAGGTGCCGCAGCCAGGGGCAGAACCAGCGCGAGACGTCGAAGGGGATGCCCGTCGACTCGTCCGCGTCGAAGAGGAACCAGGCCTCCGACGACGTCTTCCCGGGGCGGATCTCGATCAGCTCGTTGGTGCTGTGCGGGAAGAAGGTGCGGCTCAGCCGCTCGAACCGCTCCAGCAGGAACTCGCGGCGGTCCGGCGCGGCCAGCATGTCGCCCAGGTGGGGGTTGACCAGCGCCAGCCAGGCCTCCGCGGAGAAGAACCGCCAGGGATGGACGCCGGAGTAGAAGGTCTTCACGAACTCGTCGAAGTCGATCCGCTCGTCGGCGCAGAACTCCTCCAGGGCTCCGAAGATCCTCCGGGCGACCTCGACCGGGACGGGCATCTCGGGGTCGCAGAGCAGCTGGATCTTCCGGAACGCGTCGAGGACGACCCCGTTGCGCTCCACGGGGATCCGGTCGAGGAAGCGCCCGATCTGCGGAGCGGAGAAGGAGAGGAGCATCGCCTTGTAGACGTGCCGGACGACGCTGATTTCGGGCGTCCCGTCGGCGGAGACGTCGTTTCCCAGGAATCCGGGGACGGAGGCCGGGGGAAGGAGGATCGTGTTGTTGGCCTGGAGCTTCACATGGGTAAATATATTTGGTTTGTGGCTCCGCGCATCCGATTTCTTCCCGAAGAATGCATCAACCAGATCGCCGCGGGCGAGGTGATCGAACGCCCCGCCTCCGTGGTCAAGGAGCTGGCGGAGAACGCGCTGGACGCCGGCGCGCGCAGAATCACCGTCCAGATCGCCGGCGGAGGCCGGGAGCTGGTCCGGATCGTGGACGACGGCTGCGGGATCCCCCGCGGGGACGTCGCCGTCTGCGCGCTGAGGCACACCACCTCCAAGCTCTCGGACGCCCGCGAGCTCTTCGGGATCCGGACCAACGGGTTCCGGGGCGAGGCCCTCGCCTCCATCGCCGCCGTGGCCCGGCTGAAGATCCAGACCCGCACGGAGGACGAGGAGGCCGGCTCCGAGCTGGTCGTCTCGCCCGGGCGCGAGCCCGAGGTCCGCGACTGCGCGCGCGAGCGCGGGACGACGGTCACGGTGGAGGACCTCTTCCTCAACGCCCCCGTCCGCGCCAAGTTCCTCTCCTCCCCAGCCGCCGAGACGGGCCGGATCCTCGACGTGCTCCAGCGCCTCGCCCTGGCCAACCCCGAAGTCGCGTTCCGGCTGCGGCAGGACGACCGCGACCTCCTTCTCGCCGGCCCGGGCGACCTCGCGCGCCGGACGAAGGAGATCCTCGACCCCGCGATCTCCGGCAACCTCCTTCCGGTCGAATGGGAGGAGGAGGGCGTCCGGATCTCCGGGTTCGTCGGGAACGAGAGGACCCTGAAGGCGCGGCGCGCGCACCAGTACCTGTTCCTCGACCGCCGCCCGATCTGGAACGCGGCGCTCTTCCGCGCCGTCGCGCTGGGCGCCGAGGCGCTGCACGGAAACCCGGCCGCGGTCCTCTTCTTCTCGCTTCCGCCCGAAGAGGTGGACGTGAACGTGCACCCCGCGAAGCGGGAGGTGCGGTTCGCGCACGAAAGCCGGCTGTTCGAGATCGCGGTCCACGCGGTGCGGGCCGCCCTGGCCGGGCGCGTGGAATGGGCGCCCGCCCCGGAACAGGCGCCCGGGAACGGGCCCGCTCCCGCGCCGGATCCCGGACCCGCGCCCGCGGAGAGGCCCGTCCCCCGCGGCGTCCCCGCGGGACGGGCGGCCGCCGCCTGGAAGGACTTCGCGTGGCGCGTGGAGGAGGCCCCGAAGGACGAGATCAAGGAGCTTTCGCGCGACCTCTTCGCCGAGGCGGAGGAGCGCGAGAAGGCGCTCCGCATGCCCGAGCGCGACCGGATCGCGGGGATCGACGCCGCGGAGTCCGGGGAACCCGCCGCGAACTTCCTCCAGGTCGGGAACTCCTTCGTCGTCGCGCCCTACGCCGGAGGGCTGCTGCTGATCGACCAGCGCGCCGCCCACCAGCGCATCCTCTTCGAGCAGGCGCGGAGGCGGATGCAGCGCCGCGAGAACCGCTCGCAGCAGCTGCTCTTCCCCGAACTGCTGGAGCTGAGCCCCGCGCAGAGCCACTGGGTCTCGAGCTCGCTCGAATCGCTTTCGCTCGTCGGGTTCGAGGTGGAGCACTTCGGCGCGAACTCCTGGCAGCTCCGCGCCACGCCGCCGGACATGACCGTCGGGAACGCCGTGGAGACCCTCAAGGGGATGGCCGACGACGCAGAAGAGGCGGACCCGAAGATCGAGGAGGACTTCTGCGACCGTCTCGCGCTCTCCTTCGCGAAGAAGGCCTCCATCGACGAACGCGCCCTCTCCCCCGAGGAGACGGCCGCGCTCGTGGACGACCTCTTCGCCACCGAGAACCCCTACGTCGCGCCCGACGGCTCCTCCGTCGTCGTCAAGCTGACTTTGGACGAGATCCGCGACAGCTTCCGCAGAAAGGGACCGCGCGGATGAACGCGTCGCGCGCCGCGGCCCTGGCCCTCGCTCCGGCCCTCCTCGCCCTCGCCCCGGCCCGCGCCGCCGAGGACCCGGTCCTGCCGTGGATGGAGTCGAAGCTGGAGGAGCTCGCGCCCGAGCTGGCTTCGCGCGCGGAGGACCCGGTCCTGCAGCTGCAGCTCTTCGTGGAAGACGCCGTGGACTGGACCGTCGCCGCGGACCGCGGCTCCCTCGTCTCCGAAAAGAGCGAGAACCGCCGGACCCTCCAGGCCAACGTGGTCCTGGGCGACTCCGCCTTCAGCAGCCGCCGGCCTCTCTACTGGGACGAGACCGTTCCCCCGAACCCGGGGAGCGCGGCCGCGCTTCCGGTGGACGCGTTCTCGGAGAAGCAGGCGGACCGCGCGGTCCGGCAGGCCTTCTTCTGGGCGCTGCAGGGCGCGCGCGCCCATTTCGCGCGGCTGAAGAGCGAGCGGAACGCGCTGGTCGCGGAGGAGAACGCCGGGCTGGACCTCGCGCCCGCGGCGAAGGCGGACCTCGTCGACACCGCCGGACTGGCCCCGGTCGATTCCGCGGCGCGCGCCCTCCTGCGCGGGCGGATCCTCGCGCTTTCGCGCCGCTTCCTCGGGATCCCCTGGCTCCACAGGTCCGGGATCGAGCTCTCCTGCGCGGGCGAAGTCGCGCGCAAGGCCTTCAGCGGGCTGCCCGCCACGCGCGACGTCCGGCGGCTCTGCGACCTGAACGTCACGGTGGCCACGAGCACGGACGACGGCATGATCCTGGCGCAGAACCGGACCTGGAGCTTCGCCTCCGTCCCGCGCGACGTGGACACGGCCGCGGTCGGCCGCGCGGTCGACTCGCTCCTCCTCCGGCTCGACTCGCTGCGCGGCGCGAAGGTCGGCGAGCCCTACGCCGGGCCCGTGATCCTCGACGGGCCCGCGGCCGCGGTCTACGTGCACGAGGTGCTCGGACACCGGCTCGAAAGCCACCGGCTCCGCAAGAAGACCGACGGGCAGACGTTCCTGCGCAAGCGCGGGGAATCCGTCGCCGCGCCCGAGTTCTCGCTCGTCGACGACCCCACGGTCGCCGAATGGGACGGGGAGGCGGTGCACGGCTTCTACCGCGTGGACGAGGAAGGGACGCCCGCGCGCCGCGCCGAGCTCGTCCGCGACGGGAAGCTGGTCGGGTTCCTCGACGGGCGCGCCACGCTCAGCCCCGAAGACTCCTCCAACGGCCACGGGCGCGGATTCCCGCAGATCTCGCGCATGGGGACGACGATCCTCGCCACGTCGAAGCCGGTCCCGCGCGAAGAGCTGCGCGCCCGCTTCCTGAAGGCGCTGGCCGAACGCGGGCTCCCCTACGGCCTGGTCGTCCACGACCTGCAGGAGGGCTACACCCTCACCGGACGGAGCTATCCGCAGACCTTCCGGCTCCACGCCCTCTCCGCCACGCGCGTCTGGGCCGACGGCCGTCCCGACGAGCTTGTCCGGGGCGTCAACCTCTCCGGATCCCCGCTGAGCTCGCTCGCGCAGCTCGTCGCCGCGTCGGACAGGATGTCGCTCTTCAACGGCTGGTGCGGCGCCGAAAACGGCTGGGTCCCCGTCTCCTCCATCGCGCCCGACCTGCTGTTCGCGACCCTCGAGGCCGAGATCCAGCCGACGCGCTCCGTCCCGAAGCCGCAACTGCCGCCGCCGGAGGAAAAGCCGTGAAGCGCGCCTCGCTTTCCGCGCTCCTCTTCGGCGCGCTTCTCTCCGCGGAGGCCGGCGCGGCCGCCTCGCCCGACGCGATCGTCGCGGCGCTCAGGGACGAGATCCGCCGCGCGGAGGACTCCCTGGTCTCGGCCGACGGCGCGCGCCCGCACTACCTCGCCGCCCGGTACACCGTCCACCGGACCCGGGTCTTCGCCGCGGAACGCGGGGAACCGCTCCCCGGATCGCGCCAGGACTTCACGGACCTGGTGGCCGAGATCCGCGTCGGCTCGCCGGAGCTCGACGACGGCCGCTTCGAGGGAACCCCGACCGAACCCTTCCCCTTCGACAGCCCGCTTCCGCGCGACGGGAGCCCGACGCTGCTGCGCCGCGCGCTCTGGCTGCTCTTCGACGACGGCTTCCGCCAGGCCGCGCGCACGCTGGCCGAAAAGCGCGAGTGGCTGAAGACGCATCCGCAGCTGCGGCCGGAGGGCCCGGACTTCGTCCCGCCCGAACCGCGCACGGCCGTCGACACGCTCCCGCCGTTCTCGCCCGACGCCGCGGAAATCAAGTCGAAGCTGGCGGAGATCAGCTCCTTCGCGCTGGAGTTCCCCGAACTGGTCGAGGCGCCCGTGGCGCTGCAGATCGTGGAGAGCCGGCGCTACGTCGTGGACAACCTGGGAACCGTGTCGATCTCCGACGACCGCGAGTTCCGCGCGGTCGCCGCGGTCCTGACGCAGGCGGAGGACGGGACTCCGCTCTGGGACTGGTGGAAGGAGGCCTCGCCCGTCTGGAGCGAGCTCGACCTCGCGCCGGCGAAGCGGATCCTCTCCGAACGCGCCCGGAACCTCGTCGCGCTGCGCGGAGCCGCGCCCGGCGAAGGCTACCGCGGGCCGGTGCTCTTCGAAGGCGAGGCCGCGGCGCAGCTCGTCTGGTACGCGCTGGGCGAACCGCTCTGCGCCGGCGAGGCGGAGATGCAGCTGGGCGAATACGCGCCGCCCCGCATCCTGCTGACGACGCTCGGGCACCGTCTGCTGCCCAAGGGGTTCTCGCTGGACGACGTCCCCTCGCTCTCCTCCTTCCTCGGGCGCACGCCGCCCGGGCGCTACCGCGCGGACCACGAGGGCTCCCCCGCGCGCGACCTGGCCCTGATCCGGAACGGCATCCTCGAGGAGCTCCCCGCCGGGCTCGCCCCGCTCCGCGGGCAGGCGCGCGGAAACGGACACTTCCGGTTCGGGCAGGCCTACCCGGGCACGCTGCTCTTCTCCTGCTCCCCCGAGCGCGAGACCAGGGACGTCGGCGCGGCCTACCTCCAGGCGGTGCGCGACGAGGGCAACCCCTCCGGAATCGCGGTGGAGCGGTTCGAGGACTCCGACGCGGCCTCGCTGCTCTCCTCGCCCCTCGCGGACGGGATCCGCTCGAAGCTCTCGGTCTCCTCGCTCAACGTCACGCAGCTCCCCGCGCCCACGGCGATGGTCTCCGTCGCCGCGGACGGCTCCCGGACGCCCGTCCGCCCGCTGGAATTCGCGACCATGGGGATCTCCTCCTTCCGCGACTGGACCCTCTGCGGCCGTGACTACGCGCTCCACTCGCCCGGGCTGAACTCCGCAGTGGCCGCGCCCCCGCTCGCCATCGGCTTCGCCACGCTGCAGCTTCCCGCGCCCCAGAGCCGGGAGTCCATGGACTGGATCCTGAAGTAGCCGTTTCCGCGCCAAGCAATAAAAGCCCCCCGCCGGAGCGGGGGGCGCTTTGTATCGAGGGAGACAAAACAGTCCTAGTTGAAGCGCATCTGGCGCAGGAACGCCGGCGTTTCGCGGTCGTCCATCTGGTAGCCCTGGAACTTCGCGGGTTCGGGTTCGGGATCGGCGGCCTCTTCGCGCACGCCCTCCTCGCTGACGAACCGCGGTTCGGCCGCGGGGGCGGAGAGCTCCTCGCGGGCGGCTTCGTAGGCGTCGGTGACGTTCTGCGCGGTGCAGGCGATCTCCTCGACGGCGGGCGCCGCGGGAAGCTCGACGATCACGGGCTCCTCGGCCGCGGGCGCGGCGGCGGGGCGCGGACGGGGGTTGAACTCGAAGCCCGTGGCGATGATCGTGACCGAGATGCGGTCGCCCATCGTCGGGTCGACGACGGCGCCGAAGATGGTGTTGGTCGCCACGTCCTCGCCGACCTGTTCCTGGATGTAGGACATGACGTCGTTCACGTCCATCATCGTCAGCTGGTCGGAGCCGCAGATGTTCACCAGCAGCCCGGTGGCGCCGGAGACGGAGACGTTGCCGAGCAGCGGGCACTCGAGAGCGATCTGCGCGGCGCGCTTGCCGCGGTCCTCGCCGCTGGCCTCGCCCATGCCCATCAGGGCGTCGCCGCCCTGCTCCATCACGGTGCGCACGTCCTGGAAGTCCACGTTGATCAGGCCGCCGCGGACGATGATGTTGGTCACGCCGCGCACGGCGTTGCCCAGCACGTCGTCCACCTTGGCGAAGGCCTCCTGGAAGCTGACCTTGGCGTCGACGATCGAGAGGAGGTTCTGGTTGCTGATCGTGATCAGCGTGTCGACCGCGCCCGAGAGGGTCTCGATCCCGGCGAGCGCGTTGCGCTTGCGGACGGGGCCTTCCCAGATGAAGGGCTTGGTGACCACGGCCACGGAGAGGATGCCCATCTCGCGGCAGATCTCCGCGACGACCGGCGCCGCGCCCGTGCCCGTGCCGCCGCCCATGCCCGCGGCGATGAAGACCATGTCGGCCCCTTCGAGCAGCTGCTTCACCTCCTCGCGGTGGTTCTCGACCGCCTCGGCGCCCTTTTCGGGCTTGCCGCCCGCGCCGAGCGCGCCGATCGACAGCTTCTTCGAGGCGAGCGACTGGTCCAGCGCCTGCGAGTCGGTGTTGATGGCGATGAAGTCCACCCCTTCCAGTCCGCTGCGGACCATGTGGTTGAGGCTGTTCCCGCCGGCTCCGCCGACGCCGACGACCTTGATCTTGGCGCGGCCGGCGACGTTTCCGGAATCGTCGAATTCGATGGTACCCATGGTGTGTCTCCCTGTTGGTTGGTTGTTGTTTGTTTCAGAAGATCCTGCGGAGGACGCCCCAGACGGCCTGGAGCGCTCCCGAACCCGCCTTGGCGACGGAATTTCCCTTCGAGGTCTGGCGCGCGGCCTTCGCCGCCAGATGGACCAGCCCGATGCCCTCGGTGTGGCACGGCTTGAGCGTCGAGCAGCGCAGCCCTTCCGTGCCCGTCTGCGTGACGCCGATTTCGACCGGAAGCTTGAGCACCTCCGCCGCGAGCTCCTTGATCCCGAAGAGGGACGCGCCGCCGCCGACCAGGACGGCCCCGGCCACCAGCTTGTCGCGGACCTTCTTCGCGTCGAGCTGGGCGCCCACGTCCTCGAAGATCTCGCGGATGCGGGGCTCGATGTATCCGACGAGCTCGGAGCGCTTCACTTCGTGCGCGGGGCGGTTCCCGATGCCGGGGACCTTGACCGTGCAGTCCTCCACCTGGGAGATGCGGCAGGCGCCGTGCATGCACTTGATCTCCTCGGCGCAGTCCTCGTTGGCGTGCAGCCCCACGGCGAGGTCCCTCGTCACCGTGTCCCCCCCGAAGGGGATGGCGTGCGCGTAGCGGAGCGTCCCGTCGACGAAGACGGCGATGTTGGTGGAGCTGGAGCCGAGGTCGATCAGCACGACGCCCGCGTCCTTCTCCTCCTCGCTCAGCACCGCCTCGGCGCAGGCGAGGGTGCCCAGGTGGTAGCCGGCGACCTCGAGCTCGGCGCATTCCACCGCCTTGAACAGGTTGTCGCGGTTCTGCGGGTTGACCAGGACCAGCTGGACCTTGGCCTCCAGGCGGACGCCCGTGCAGCCGCACGGGTCGGGGACGCGGTTCCCGTCCAGCATGTACTCGTTGGGGATCACGTCGAGGATCTCGCGGTCGGAGGGAAGCTGGATGGCGGAGGACTGCTCGATCACCCGCGCGCGGTCGGTCTGGGTGATCTCCCGGTCGCCGGTCTTGGAGATGGTGATCTGGCCGTTGCCCTCCATCGTGGTGGAGCTGCGCGCGGCGATGCCCACGGTCACGCGCCTGACGTCGACGCCCGCGACCTTCTCCGCCTCGGCCACGGCCTTCTGGATCGCCGCGGCGGCGCGCCGGACGTTGAGCACGGCGCCCGCGTTGATGCCGTTCTCGTCGCCGGAGTCGGATTCCCCCACGCCCACGATGTTGGGCAGGTCCGAATCGGGGACGATCTCCCCGATGACCACCTTGATCTTGGACGAGCCGACGTCCAGCCCGACGACGATCTGGTTCTCCGTCCTCGTCTTCACCGTTCCCGTCTTGTCACGAGACATACGCAAACCCCCCGAATCTCATGTCGACCGTTTTCGCCTGCTGCAGGTCAGGCCTGTTCTCCAGATGCCGGCGATAGCGCCGCAGGGCCACGACGCCCTCTTCGTCCAGCGCGATCGTCACGCGGTGCCGGCCCGAGGAGAGCCAGACGTCCGCGAATTCCCCGCGGCCCCGGGGGCGGACGACCGAAAGGTCGCTCCACAGCTCCGGGACCTCCTTCGCCTTCTCCAGGAAGCGCGACACGCGGGTCCAGTTCGTTTTCCCCTCCGCCTCGACCAGCGGAAGCTCGTAGTCCTCGCGGCGCCCCATGCGCGCCACGCGCGCGTCCAGGGGCTCCACCTTCCCGCCGGAGGAGAGCACCCACCACGTCCCGGAGCCCTTCGGCCGGAAACGCGCGAGCAGGGGCTCCTCCCTCACCTCCAGGACGAGCAGCCCCTCCTGGATCTCGCGCCGCACGGAGACGCTTCCGCCCTTCACGCCGTCGAGCACCGCGGCGCGGACCGACGCGAGGCTGACCTGCTCCATGGGCATCCCCTTCTCCAGCCCGAGGCGGCCCATCAGGCTCTCGCCGCAGGCGATCTCGCCGCGGCACTCCACCGCGCGCAGCACGCCGCCGCCGCTGCGGTGCCACCACGACAGCGCGCCCCAGGCGCACACGGCGGCAAGCGAAAGGCAGACGGCGCCGAACATTCCGAGGCGTCCGGCGCGCAGGGCGCGGCGGACGGCGGCGACCAGGGCCGCGGCCCGCTCCGCGCGCCGCCGCTCGATCTCGCGGAGCTCGTTCGTCCCGATTCTGCGCCTGGTTCCGATCATTTTCCGAGGGCCTCCAGGATCGGGGCGCACATTCCGCCGACGTCGCCGGCGCCCATCACGACGACGATGTCGCCGCTCTCCGTCTTCTCCTTCAGGACGGCGGGCGCGTCGGAGAGCGCGCCGAGCTCGACCACGTTGCGGTGCCCGCGCCGGCGGGCCGCCTCCACGACGAGCGCGGAGGTGATCCCCTCGATCGGCTTTTCGCGCGCCCCGTAGATCGGCGCGACGACGAGGAGGTCGGCGTTGAGGAACGCGGCGCCGAAGGCCTCGGCCTGGTCGCGCGTCCGGGTGTAGAGGTGCGGCTGGAAGAGGACCGCGACGCGCCTTCCGGGCCAGTTCTCGCGGGCAGCGGCGAGCGTGGCCTCCGCTTCGCGCGGATGGTGCGCGTAGTCCTCGAAGACGTCGATCCCGCCGGCGCTCCCCTTGCGCTCGAACCGGCGGCGGACCCCGGCGAACTGCGGAAGCGCCTTGAGCGCGGCCTCGAGCGGCACGCCCTCCTCGCATGTGACGGCGACGGCCGCCAGGGCGTTGAGCACGTTGTGGCGCCCGGGGACGCCGACGACGACCTCGCCGCGGTTCTCGCCGCGGACGATCAGGGCGAAGCGCGAGGAGGCGCCTTCGGGGCGCACGTCCGCCGCGCGGTAGTCGGCCTGCGCCGAGAAGCCGTAGGAGACGACGCGGCGGCGCAGCTTCGGCACCACTTCGCGCACGCCGGGGTCGTCGATGCAGGCGACCGCGTAGCCGTAGAACGGGATCTTGTTCGCGAACGCCACGAAGGCGCCGCGGATCGACTCGATGTCGCCGTAGCAGTCGAGGTGGTCGGCGTCCACGTTGGTCAGGACCGCCACGGAGGGGTTCATCTCGAGGAAGGAGCGGTCGTACTCGTCGGCCTCGGCGATGAGGTAGTCGCTCTCGCCGTACTGCGCGCCGCCGCCCAGCTTGTCCACGATCCCGCCGACGATGATGGTCGGGCGCAGGTCGGCCTGGTTCCAGATCTGGCCGATCATCGAGGTGGTGGTGGTCTTGCCGTGCGTCCCCGCGACGGCGATCGAATACTTCAGGCGCATGAGCTCGCCGAGCATCTCCGCGCGGCGGATCACCGGGATCCCGCGCTCCACGCCCGCGAGGCGCTCGGGGTTGTCCTTCGGGACGGCCGAGGAGTAGACCACGAGGTCCGCGTCCTTCACCCATTCCGCGCTGTGCCCGACGTGCACCTTGATCCCGAGCCTCTCCAGGCGGCGGAGCGTCTCGCCGTCGCGCGCGTCGGAGCCGGAGACCTCGAAGCCGTGGGCCTTGAGCACTTCGGCGATGCCGTTCATCCCCGCTCCGCCGATGCCGACGAAGTGGATCTTCCTGAACCGGGACGATGCGACGTTTCCGATCATCGTTCGACCTCCGCGTGGATCCGCTTCGCGATCTCCATCGCGCTGTCCGGATGCCCGAGCTCCAGCGCGGCCTTCCCCATCGACTCCAGGCGGGCGGGGTCGTCGAGCAGCGAGGAGATCTTGTTCCAGAGGTCGTCGGGCTCGGACTCCAGCTCCACGAGCGCGGCGCCGGCGCGTTCCAGCGTCCGGGCGTTGTGCTCCTGGTGGTTCGCGGTGGCGAAGGGGAAGGGGACGAGGACCGTCGGCTTCCCGAAGGCGGTGATCTCGGCCAGCGTGGAGGCGCCGGCGCGGCAGACGACCAGCGTCGCGTTCTGCATGTAGGGATAGACCTGCGACACGAAGGCGGTCGGGTGGACGTTCGCGAATCCCTTCGTCGCCGCGGAGACCTCGTCGAACTGCGCGGGGCCGGTCTGCCAGACCATCGAGAGCCCGGGACGCGCGCCGATCTTCTCCGCGCATCCGAGCAGGCGGTCGTTCAGCCCCTTGGCGCCCTGCGATCCGCCCATCACCAGGATCCGCTCCGCCGCGCCCTCGAACTCCGCGGGCACGGGGAGCTTTTCGCCCACGGGGAGCGGGCGGACGGGGTTGCCGGAGAGTTCGTGCGGGCACTTGAGCGCCTTCGCGGCGCTCTCGTCCGCGAGGAAGACCTTGCGCGCGAAGCGGCTGGACACGCGGTTCGCGACGCCGGCGACCGCGTTCTGCTCCTGCAGGTAGACCGGAATCCCGAGGATCCGCGCCGCGGCGGCGACCGGAAGCGAGACGTAGCCGCCGGTCGCGACCACCACGTCGGGGCGCTCGCGGCGCACGGCCTTCAGCGCGGAGAAGAGCGAGCGGACCAGGCGGACGGGAAGGAGCAGGTTCGCGGCCAGGCTCCCGCGCTTCAGGGGCCAGGCGAGCACGGGGACGAAGGGCCAGCGGTCGCCGACCAGCCGGCGCTCCATGCCCTCCTCGCGCCCGGCGAACACGGCCGTGCCGAAGCCGGCCTTCTCCCAGGACTCCGCGAGGGCGATCGCGGGATAGACGTGGCCGCCGGTTCCGCCGCAGGCGAACATCGTTTTCTTCATGCCTTTTCTCCTTCCGTGGAGTTCTTGCGCGACAGGCCGAGGAGCACGCCGCAGGCGAACAGCGAGACCACCATGCTCGTTCCGCCGTAGCTGATCAGGGGCAGGGGCTGGCCGGTCGCCGGCCCGAGCTGGACGCAGACGCCGACGTGGATGAAGACGTTCAGCGCGAGCAGCATGGTCATCCCGAAGGCGACCAGGAGGCGGAACACGTCCTCCTGCCCGCGCGCGATCCTGACGCCGCGCCAGATCAGCACGCCGAAGAGGAAGAGGACGAGCGCGGCCCCGAGGAAGCCGAGCTGCTCCCCGAGCATCGAGAAGATCGCGTCCGTGAAGGGTTCCGAGACCTGGCCGTTCCCGAGCGCGCCGCGCCCGATGCCCGTCCCGGTCAGCTGCCCGTTGCCGAGCGCCTTGAGCATGTCGCTCTGGTGCGTCGCGGCGTTCGCGGCCATCGTCCCGGCCTTGTCGCCCATGCCCAGGAGCGCGGCGATGCGGGCGCGGGAGTGCGCCTGGCTCATCAGGACGACGCCGATCGCGGGAAGCCCGCAGAGCGCGAGCAGGGCGATGTGGAAGAGCCGGCATCCCCAGACGAAGAGCATCCCGATCCCGATTCCCGTCACGATGAGGGCCATGGAGTTGCTCGGCTCGAGGACGAGGAGGAAGGCGACCAGCCCGACGGAGACCAGCGGCGGGAGCATGCCCTGCGAGAAGGAGTCCTTGAGATGCTCGGTCGCCTTGAGCTTGAACGCCAGGAAGAAGACGATCGCGATCTTCGCGATCTCGGAGGGCTGGACGCTCATCGGGCCGCGGAACCAGCGCTGGGCGCCGTTGAGGTTCTTCCCCAGCCCCGGCACGAGGACCAGGACGAGAAGGGCCACGGAGAGGACGAAAAGCGGGCGCGCGATCCTCTCCCACGACCTCGCGGGGACGAGGAGCGCGCCGAACATCACCGCGCACCCGGCGGCGACGTTGGCCAGGTGCTTCCAGAAGAAGTAGGAGGAGGCGAGGTCCCGGCGCTGCGCCATGTAGACGCTCGAACCGAAGACGATGGCCACGCCGAGCGCGAGCAGAACGAGCACGCACCCGAGCATGATCCTGTCCACCGGTCCCACGCGTCCGTCCATCGGCTACGCCTCCGAAACCGTCCTGGCCCATTCCGCGCCGAGCCTGAGCGCCTCGACCTCGGCGCACCCCACCGCCGGGAAGCAGACGACCGCCGTCTCCCCGTCGGAGATCTTCAGCGCCTTCGCGAGGGCCGACTTCATCGACGAGACCGCGTAGACGTCCATGCTGCGGCGGAGGACGCTCCGCTGCGCGCGCGGAAGCGACATCAGGTGGATCAGCGTGCAGTCGCCGGAGATCATCAGCTCCTCGAGCCGGGAGTCCAGGACGACGAAGTTCCCGCCGAGCACGACGAAGGCCGGCCCGGGCATCCAGCGCAGCGCCCTGCGGACGTCGTCCTGGGAGCGGAAGGCGTGGCCGTCCAGGAAGCGGATCCCGGCGACGCGCCCGACTTCGCGCAGGCGGCCGTTCCCCATGCAGCAGGAGAGGAGCGCCTCGCGCATGCGTTCCGGCGACGCGCCCTGCCACGCCGCCCACTGCAGCGCGCAGACCGCGACGTCCAGCCACGAGGGGTCGGGAAGCGTGATCTCGTCGACCACGGCGATCACGCGCGCGCAGCGGTTCGTGACGAGCGACACCATTCCGTCGCGCACGCGGACGCTTCCGTCCTCCGCGTCGAGCTCGCGCGCCGCGCCGAGGACCGCCGCGCAGAACGCGCGGTCGAGCCGCAGCACCGAGAAGCCGTCCGTGATCTCCAGCGACTCCGCGTCCGGCTCGCCGGCGATTTCGGCGATTTCCGGCTTCCCTTCGCGCTCCGCGGCGTTCCACAGGTCGAGGAAGAACGACTGCCACCCGCGCGCGGGCGTCGCCTCCAGGCGGGCGTCCTTCAGCATCCAGAGCTGTTCGCGCCGGGCGAGGATCCCGTCGGCGGCGTCGGTCTTTTCCATCAGCGCGTTCATCTGCGTTCCTCCCGGGTTTCGAGCGTTTCGACCACGCGGTCCAGCCGCATCGAGTGCGATGCCTTCACGAGCACCAGGTCGCCCGGACAGGCGGATCCGGCGACGATTCCGCCGGCCTCCTCCGCGTCCGCGCAGTGAATCCACGCCGCGGGGTCGAGCCCGGCCTCCACGGCCGCCTCGCCCAGCCTCTTCGAGATCTTCCCGACCGTCACCAGGCGGTCGAATCCGTTCGCGGGCACCAGCGCGCCCGTCTCCGCGTGCATCTCCGCGGCGCCTTCGCCCAGCTCCAGCATGTCGCCCAGGACCGCGATCCGGTTCCCGGAGACGCGCATCCGGCCCACGGTCTCCAGCGCGGCGCGCATCGACGTGGGGTTGGCGTTGTAGCAGTCCGCGGCCACGCGCACGCCGCCGGCCTCGCGCAGCTGCATCCGCATCTCCGCGCCGCGGAAGTTCCGGAGCGCGGCGGCCATCTCGCCCTTCGGCACCTTGCAGACGGTCCCGACGGCGATCGCGCCCAGCGCGTCGTAGAGCGAATGGACGCCGGGGACCGAAAGCCGGAACTCCGTGCGGCCGATGACGAAGCGGGCGCAGGCGTTCTCGTCCCACGTCAGGTTCTTCGGGCGCACCTGCCCGCGGTTCACGCCGAAGGTCAGGAGCCGGTGCCGCGTCGTGGAGCGCAGGCGGCAGAGCATGTCGTCGTCGGCGTTGACCACGAGCCAGCCGCCCTGGCGCAGCCCCTGCGCGATCGAGCTCTTCTCGCGGAACACGCCGCGGCGGTCGCCGAAGAACTCGAGGTGCGAGTCGCCGACCATCGTGATCAGCGCGACGTCGGGCAGGACCGCGTTCGTCAGCGAGGCGATCTCGCCGGGGTGGTTCGTCCCCATCTCCACGACCGCGTAGCGGTGCTCGTGCTTCAGGCGGAAGAGCGTGAGCGGCACGCCGACCTGGTTGTTGAAGTTCCCCTCCGTCGCGATTCCCTTCCAGCGGCGCGAGAGGATGGCGTGGACCATCTCCTTGGTCGTGGTCTTGCCGTTGCTGCCGGTGATCGCGATCTTGCGCGCGGCGAACTTCTTCCCGTACCAGGAGGCGAGCGAGAGCAGCGCCTCGGCGGTGTTCTTCACCGGGACGTAGGCCGCGATCTCGCCCTTCTGGCGGGCAACCCATTTTTCGTCGACGATCGCCATGGCAGCTCCTCGCGCCAGCACCTGGCGCACGAAATCGTGTCCGTCGAACCGTTCGCCCTTCAGGGCCAGGAAGACCGAGCCCTCGCCCGCCTTCCTCGAGTCCAGGCAGAGGTCCACCGGGAGGTCGAGCGCCGCCGCGGCCGCGCCGCAGACCGGCGCGCCGAGGGCTCCCGGAAGTTCCGCTATTTTCATGTCGAGTTTCACTTCCGGCCCTCCCAGGCCTTTCCGGCCTCCACGGCGTCGTCGAACGGAACCCGCTCGTCGCCGAAGATCTGGTAGTTCTCGTGCCCCTTGCCCGCGAGGAGGAGGACGTCCCCTTCGCGCAGGGACTCCACGCCCAGGGCGATCGCGCGACGGCGGTCGGGCTCGACCGTGCAGCGCGTCCCCGCGGGGATCCCGGGCTTCACGTCCCCGATGATCGCCAGCGGGTCCTCGTGGCGCGGGTTGTCGGACGTGAGGATCAGTTCGTCGGCCCACTTCGCCGCGGCCGCGCCCATCTTCGGGCGCTTGGTCCGGTCGCGGTCCCCGCCGCATCCGAACAGGACGACCAGGCGGCCGCGCGCGTTCGGGCGGAGCGCCTGGAGGACGCGTTCGATCGCGTCGGGCGTGTGGGCGTAGTCCACGACCACGGTCCCGCGCCCTTCGAGGACGACCTGCATGCGCCCGGGCACGCGGACCTTCTCGAAGCCCTCCTCGACCGCGCGGAGGGGGACGCCGGCGGCCAGGGCCCAGGCCGCGGCGCCGAGGAGGTTCTCCTGGTTGAACGCGCCGGGAAGGGGGCTGCGGAGCAGCAGCTCGCCCGCGGGCGTGGCCACGCGCATGCGCTGCGAAAGCCCGGTTCCCTCGTCGGCGAGCAGCGCGACGTCCGCGGTCCTGTCGACGCGCGAGACGCGCCAGGCCGAGGAGCCCAGTTCGCGCGCGAGGCGGGCGCCGTATTCCGAATCGACGTTGACCGCGGCGCGGCCGCCCGCTTCGAGGAAGTCCGTGAAGAGGCGCAGCTTCGCGCGGTAGTAGTTCTCCATGTCCCCGTGGTAGTCGAGGTGGTCCTGCGTGAGGTTCGTGAAGGCGGCCGCGGAGACGCGCAGGTTCCCGAGTCGGCCCTGGTCGAGCGCGTGGGAGGAGGCCTCGAAGACGAGGTCGCGGATTCCCTCGTCCCGGACGGACGCGGCGAACCGGTGGAAGTCGAGGAGTCCGGGCGTGGTGAGCCGCGCCTGCTCCGCGCGGTTTCCGATCCGGTTCGAGACCGTGCCGAGGAGCCCGCAGGGGCGGCCCGCGGCGCGCAGCGCCGCCTCCATGAGGAAGGTGGAGGTCGTCTTGCCGTTCGTCCCGGTGACCGCCCAGAGCTTCAGCTCCGGCGAGGGCAGGCCCCACATGCGCGAGGCGAGGTCCGCCATCCTCCCGCCGATGTTTTCGCAGCGCAGGATCCGCGCGCCGTCCCCTTCGCCCTCGACGAGCGCGGCGGCGGCGCCCGCGGCGAACGCGGCGTCCACGTAGCGGGCGCCGTCGTCGGCGTGGCCGGCGCGCGCCAGGAAGAGGTCGCCCGGGACCACGCGGCGCGAATCGTCCTGGAGGCCGGAGATCTCGATCCCCGCGGCGCTTTCCGGAACGTCGGCGAACCCGGCGAGAAGGTCCTTCAGCTTCATGCGGCCTCCTGCAGCTTCAGAAGGCACTTGCGGCCCTCGGTCTCCACCTTGCCCACGCGGCCGGCGCCCTCCCACGACACGGTCCAGCCGCGGCGTTCGAGCACCTCCACCGCCTCGCGCAGCGGCCATCCGACGAGGTCGCCGGGGACGGCGGGCCGCCTGTCGCAGCTCGTCCTCCCGCAGGGGACCGCCTTCGCGCGCTCGCCCTCGGGAATCCCCTCCGCGACCCTGTCCTCCAGCGCGAACGGCGTTCCGCCGAGCTCGGGGGAGAAGCGGATGCGCTCCATGATGTTCCTGAAGATCGGACCGGCGGCGCGGCCGCCCACGGTCGAGACCTTCGGCTCGTCCACCATCGCGTAGACGACGAGCTCGGGATTGTCCACGGGGAACATCCCGACGAAGCTCGCGACGTTCAGGTCGCGCCGCTTCACGCCGTCCACGTACTTCTCCGCGGTGCCGGTCTTGCCCGCCGCCGGGAAGCGCGGGTCGTGCAGGTTGCCCGCCGTGCCGCCCTTCGCGACCACGCCGGCCATCATCGTCCGCAGGCGCGCGGCGGTCTCCGAGGAGATCACCCGGCGGCGCGCCTCGGGCTCGGCCTTCGACAGCGTCTCGCCCGTCGCCCCGTCGCGGATCTCGCGCACCAGGCGGGGCTCCATCAGCTTCCCGCCGTTGGCGATCGCGCCGTAGGCCAGCGCCACCTGCAGGGGCGTCACCATGAACTCGTGCCCGAACGCGATCGTCGGGAGCGAGACGCCGCTCCAGTCCTTCACGTTGCGGAGCTGGCCGCGTTCCTCGCCGCGCAGCGGGACGCCCGTGGCCATCCCGACGCCGAACATCGTCAGGTACTTGTAGAGCTTCCTGCTCCCGATCCGCTCCGACAGCTGCGCGAAGGCGACGTTCGAGGACTGCGCGATCGCCTCGGCGAAGGAGATGCGCCCCATCTTGTGCGAGTCGCGGATGCAGTTGCCGTAGATCCTGTAGCAGCCGCTGCTGACGTCGAAGGTGTCCTTTTCGGAGACGAGGTTCTCCTCGAGCGCGACGGCCGCGGTCAGCCCCTTGGCCACCGAGCCGGGCTCGTAGGTCATCGCGATCGCGTCGTTGCGCAGCCGCTCGGGCGTGGTCGATTCCGGGTTGTCGGGGTCGAAGCCGGGATAGCTCGCCATCGCCAGGATCTCGCCGGTGTAGGGCTGCAGCACGATCGCCACGCCGCGGCTCGCGCCCATCGCCTCCACGCCGTCGCGAAGCGCGCCCTCGGCGATCGCCTGAATCCGGCGGTCGATCGTCAGCACGACGTCGCGCCCGGGGACGGGCAGCTTCTCGCCGTCCTCCACGAGGTCCACCTCGCGGCCGCGCGCGTCCTTGCGCCAGTCGCGCCAGCCGTCCACGCCGCGCAGCGAGTCGTTGAACATCTGCTCCAGCCCGCTCGTCCCCACGCCGTCGCGGTTGACGTTGCCCAGCACCACCGCGCCCACCGACTGCCACGGATGGATGCGGCGCATCTCGCGCGCCGTCCGCTTCCCGTTCGCGCCGCCGGCCCGGAAGGAGTACTCCGCGTTCCCGGCGAGCAGCTCGCCGTTGCGGTCCAGGAGCCGGCCGCGGCTCGCCCGCAGGACCTCGCGCTTGCTCATCCCGCTCTCCACCATGGCGCGGTAGCGGCTCCCCTGCACCACCTGGATCCGGAACGCCTGCGCGAGGAAGAGGCCGAGCACGGCGAACATCGCGGCCATCGCCATCGTCAGGCGGGCGTCGCGTCCGAGCGCGGGGAGAAGGGAGACGCTCTTCATCTCGCGGCCTCCCCGATGTTCACCGGAAGCTCGAGGTAGTCCAGCCCGAACCGTTCGCGCCCGGCCTTCTCCACGGAATCCCGGCTGAGGAAGGCCTTCGCGCCGCGGTCGAGCACCGCCAGGCGGTTGCGCAGCAGCTCCGATTCGGCGCGGAGCTCGCGCTGGTCCCGCAGCGCGTCGGTGTAGCCGACCTGCAGGGCGACGCGCGCGCTGAGGAGCACGCTCGTCGCCACGACGAGCGCCACGAACGCGAGAAGCGCCTGGATCTGCCTGTTCATAGCTTTTCGCACGCCCTCAGCTTGGCCGAACGCGAACGCGGGTTCGACCGTTGTTCCTCTTCCGACGGGACGACCGGACGGCGGGTCAGGACCTTCGCCGTCGCGCGGTTCCCGCCGCACCTGCACACCGGGAGGCCGGGAGGGCAGACGCAATCCTTCGCCCACTCCGCCATCGCCTGCTTCACGCAGCGGTCCTCCACGCTGTGGTAGCTCATCACCACGAGCCGCCCGCCCCTGCGCAGCAGCGAGCGCGCGGCCTCGAGACCGCTCCGCAGCTGCCCGATCTCGTCGTTCACCTCGATGCGGAGCGCCTGGAGGATCCGCGCCGCGGCGTCGTCCGCGCGTCCGCGCGCGACCGACCGCGCCGCCTCGAGCACGCTCTCCATCCGCAGCTCGCCGTCGCGCTCCACGGCCGCGAAGAGGATCCGCGCCGCGCGCGCCGCGGGCCTCAGGTCGGCGTTGCGGACCAGGGCGTCCTTCAGTTCCCTTTCGCCGACGCGCGCGATCCAGCGCGCCGCGTCCTCGCCCGCGCTCTGGTCCATCCGCAGGTCCGCCTTCTCGCTCCTGCGGAACGAGAACCCGCGCGAGGGCTCGTCCACCTGGTGGGAGGAGATCCCGAGGTCCATCAGCACGCCGTCCGCGGATTCCGGCTCGAGCACCGAGGCCATCTCGCCGAAGGGAAGGCGGTGCGCCGTCCAGCGCGGGTCGTCGCCGATGCGCGCCGTGGCGGCCGCGATCGCGTCAGGGTCGCGGTCGAACGAATCCAGGCGCCCGTCCGGACCCAGTCTGCCGAGGATCGCCGAAGAGTGGCCGCCGCCGCCGAGGGTGCAGTCCACGTAGCGTCCGGAGGGGCCGATCGCCAGCCACTCCATGCATTCGTCGAGCATTACGGGAAGATGGTAGCCGCTATTCATCCTCTCCTTCCCGCTGACGCAACGCCATCATCGCGTCGTCAAATTCCTTGTGGTCGGCATCGGAGTCGCCGGAGACGAGCTTCGCGAAGCGTTCCGGATTGCAGAGGACGACGGTGTCCAGCATTCCGGCGAAGACCACGGTGGACTCGATGCGAGCCCACTGCAGAAGTTCTCGGGAGAGGGTGATTCGGTTCTGGCTATCGAGGATGCTTGGTCTGGCGGTCGCGATCATTTTCTTGACGGCCGCGATTTCGGTTTCGGTCCGCGCGCGCTTCAGGAGCGCGCGGCTCCGCGTCGCCCAAAGTCCCATCGGGTAGAGCTCGAGCTCACCGTTCTGGGAAATCGCGACGACGACCTGGTTTTCGTGCTTTGGGTCCAAGCACTTGCGGAGTTCGCGCGGGAAGCTGCAGCGCAGCTTCTCGTCTACCTTCGCCTGACTGTTGCCTTGAAAGAAGTCCAGCAACATGTCCTATCTACCTCGATACTACCCACAATACACCACTACTCCCAAAATATAACCACAGTTCCCCACCATCGACCGAAAAAATTCCCCCGCCGGCGAAAAAGCCTCGTCAGCCGGCGTCTCGTTGAACATTTGTGCAGTGGTTTCGGAGCCGTAGATATGAAAAGGCCCCTTCCAAGCGGAAGGGGCCTTCGGTTCCGTTCTCCGGAGCGGTCTAGACCGCGCCGCCCTTGGCCATGTTTTCGTAGAACGCGTAGCGCGCGTCCACTTCGGCCTGGAGCTCGTCGGCGAGCTTCTTGGCCACCTCGGGGTTGGAGCGGGTCAGCCGCTTGTAGCGGTTTTCCGTGTAGATGTATTCCGCCACGGGGATCGTGGGCTTCTTGCTGTCGAGGACAAGCGGGGCCTTGCCTTCGGCGGCGAGAGCCGGATTGTAGCGGAGCAGCGGCCAGTAGCCGGAATCGACCGCCATCTTCTGGTGGGCGAGCTGGCTGTTCAGGTCGAAGCCGTGGTTGATGCACGGGCAGTAGGCGATGATCAGCGAAGGACCGTGGTGCGCCTCGGCTTCCTGGAACGTCTTGAGCGCCTGCGCGTCGTTGGCGCCGATCGCCACGCGGCCGACGTAGACGTTCTTGTAGCTCATGGCGATCAGCCCGAGGTCCTTCTTGCCCGCCCGCTTGCCGGCGCTCGCGAAGAGCGCGACCGCGCCGCGGTTGGTCGCCTTGGAGGCCTGCCCGCCGGTGTTCGAGTAGACTTCGGTGTCGAGCACGAGGATGTTCACGTCCTCGCCGGTCGCCATCACGTGGTCCAGCCCGCCGTAGCCGATGTCGTAGGCCCAGCCGTCGCCGCCCATAATCCAGACCGACTTCTTCACCAGGTAGTCGGCGTACTCGTCGCGCAGCGCGGCGGCCTTTTCGCAGTCGGCGCCCTTCAGGGCCTCCTTCAGCTTCGCGACGTTCTCGCGCTGGGCCTGGATGCCCGCTTCGTCGTCCTGGCTCTGGGTCTTGAGGGCTTCCACGAGGTCGGCCGGGAGCTTCTCGGCGCATTCGTCGAGAAGCGAGAGGGCCTGCGTCGCGTGCTTCGTGATCGCGAGGCGCATGCCCAGGCCGAACTCGGCGTTGTCTTCGAAGAGGCTGTTCGCCCAGGCCGGGCCGCGGCCCGCGCGGTCCTTCGCCCACGGGGTGGTGGGGAGGTTGCCGCCGTAGATCGAGGAGCAGCCGGTGGCGTTGGCGACCACCATGCGGTCGCCGAAGAGCTGGCTCACCAGGCGCACGTAGGCGGTTTCGCCGCAGCCCGCGCACGAGCCGGAGAACTCGAACAGCGGTTCCAGCAGCATCGCCTGCTTCACCACGTTCTTGTTCACCTTGGTGCGGTCGAACTCGGGCAGGTCGACGAAGAAGTCCCAGCACTTGCCTTCGCGGACCTTGATCGGTTCCTGCGGCACCATGTTGATCGCCTTCTTCTCCGGATCGGCCTTGTCCTTGCCGATGCAGGCCTGCGTGCAGACGCCGCAGCCGGTGCAGTCGTAGCTGGAGACGGAGAGGACGAACGCGGGCTTGTCGGAGCCCTCGAGCTTGAAGCCCTTGGCGGGCGCGCTCTTGAAGCCCTCGGGGGCCTTCGCGAGGAGCGATTCGTCCACGACCTTCACGCGGATCGCCGCGTGCGGGCAGACCATCGCGCACTTGCCGCACTGGACGCAGGCGTCGGGGTTCCAGCTCGGGATCGCCAGCGCGAGGTCGCGCTTTTCGAACTTCGTCGTCCCGGTCGGGAAGACGCCGTCCACCGGCATCTTGGAGACGGGGAGCTTCTCGCCGTTGCCGCGGATGATCTCCGCGGTCACTTCGTTCACGAAGGCCGGGGCGTCGCCGTGGATCGGGGCGCGGAACTCCTCCTTGCTCGTGACGGCCGCGGGGACCTTCACCTCGTGGAGGTTGGCGAGCGAGGCGTCGATCGCGTCCCAGTTCTTCTGGACCACTTCCTGGCCCTTCTTCGCGTAGGTCTTCTCGGCGTACTTCTTGATGTACTTGATCGCGGTCTCCGCGTCGAGCACGTTGCCGAGCTTGCTGAAGAAGCAGGTCTGCATCACGGTGTTGATGCGGCGGCCCATGCCGGTCTTCTCGGCGACGGCGTAGGCGTCGATCACGAAGACCTTGAGCTGCTTTTCGACCATCGCGGCCTGCACCGGGCGGGGGAAGGTGTCCCAGACCGTCTCGGCGGAGTGCGGCGTGTTGATCAGCACGGTCGCGCCCTTCTTCGCGTACTTCAGCATGTCCACCGAGCCCAGGTGGGGCGTGTGGTGGATCGCCACGAAGTCGGCTTCGTTCTCGCCGATCAGGTAGGGGGCGTCGATGACGCTCTTGCCGAAGCGGAGGTGCGAGGTGGTCATCGAGCCGGACTTCTTCGAGTCGTACACGAAGTAGCCCTGCGCGTAGTTCTCGGTCTCGTTGCCGAGGATCTTGATGGAGTTCTTGTTCGCGCCGACGGTGCCGTCGGAGCCCAGGCCGAAGAACATGGCCTGGAAGAAGTCGCTCTCCAGCTTGAAGGAGGGGTCGACGGTCAGGCTGGTGCCGCAGACGTCGTCGTCGATGCCGACGGTGAAGCGGGACTTCGGAGCGTCCTTGGAGAGCTCGTCGAAGATCGCCTTGACCATCGCCGGGGTGAACTCCTTGGAGGAGAGGCCGTAGCGGCCGCCGATCATCTTCGGCATGGCCATGGCGCCGGACATCACGGCTTCGGAGACGGCGGTCAGCGCGTCCTGGAAGAGGGGTTCGCCGGCGGAGCCCGGTTCCTTCACGCGGTCGAGGACGGCGATCTTCTTCACCGTCTTCGGGAGCGCGGCCACGAAGGCCTCCATCGGGAAGGGGCGGTAGAGGCGGACGTTGACGAGGCCGACCTTTTCGCCCTTGGAGTTCAGGTACTTGACCGTGTCGCCGATGGTGCAGGTCGAGGAGCCCATCGAGACGATCACGCGGTCGGCGTCCGGAGCGCCGACGTAGTCGACGATGTGGAACTGGCGGCCGGTGAAGCCGGCGACCTTGTCCATGTACTTCTGGACGATCCCGGGGACCTTCGCGTAGAAGGGGTTGACCGTCTCGCGGCCCTGGAAGTAGACGTCCGGGTTCTGCGCGGTGCCGCGCATGGTCGGGCGGTCGGGGGTCATCGCGCGTTCGCGGCAGGCCTTGACGTACTTGTCGTCGATCACGTCGCGGATGACGTTGTCGTCGAGCGCCTCGATCTTCATCACCTCGTGCGAGGTGCGGAAGCCGTCGAAGAAGTGCATGAAGGGGACGCGGCTTTCGAGCGTGGCGGCGTGGGCCACGAGGGCGAGGTCCTGGCACTCCTGCACCGAGGAGGAGGCGAGCATCGCGAAGCCGGTCTGGCGGCAGGCCATCACGTCGGAGTGGTCGCCGAAGATGGAGAGGCCCTGCATGGCCAGGGCGCGGGCGGTGACGTGGAAGACCGTGGGGGTCAGCTCGCCGGCGATCTTGTACATGTTCGGGATCATCAGGAGCAGGCCCTGGGAGGCCGTGAAGGTCGTGGTGAGGGCCCCGGCCTGCAGCGCGCCGTGGACGGTGCCGGCGGCGCCGCCTTCGGACTGCATTTCGAACACGCGCGGCACCTGGCCCCAGATGTTCTTCTGCCCCGCGGCGCTCCAGTCGTCGGAGTGCTCCGCCATCGGGCTGGAGGGGGTGATGGGGTAGATGGCGATGACTTCGCTGAGCTTATGGGCGACGCGGGCCGTGGCCTCGTTGCCGTCCATGGCGACCATTTTCTTGGACATAATCTCTCCGGAAGACGTGAACCGGGAACGTCCGGCGGACGGAGGGCCCGCAGGGCGTTTGGACTGCCGAAATCTAATTTTTCCTCTTCCCGGGAACCCGCCCTCCCCCGACTTTTGCGATTTTCCCCTAGTTTTTCCCTCGTTTCCCGAGTATCTTTATTCTAAAATTGCGCCCGACATTGGCAAATGGCCTTTTCCCGACCGGAAGGTTTATGTCTTCTTACGCGATTTTGGCATTTTTCCTCTTTCTGGGAGCCGTGCTCGCGTGGGGAGCCATGCTCACGGGCCACCTCCTCTCCCCCAAAACGCCCCGAACCCCCTTCCAGCGGGAAGCCTACGAGTGCGGAAACTCCACGATCGGCCCCACCCGCGTCCGCTTCCGCGTCGGCTACGTCTTCTTCGCGCTGCTCTTCCTGGTCTTCGACATCGAGACCCTCCTGCTCTTCCCCGCCGTCTCCGCGCTCTCCGCGTCGCTCCGCGGCGAAGAGACCGGGATCGCCCCCCTGCTGGCCGCGGGCGAGGTGCTGCTCTTCGTCGCCGTCCTCTCGTTCGGGCTCGTCTGGGCCTGGCGGAAAGGAGCCCTGAAATGGGACTGATGGAGAACGTGCCGAAGGTCCTCGACCCGCTTCCCGGCGGAAGCCGCCTGGCCGACGCCGTGGACTACGTGGTCAACTGGGCCCGCTCCCGCTCCATCTGGCCGCTCACCTTCGGCACCTCCTGCTGCGCGATCGAGATGATGGCCGCCTCCATGGCCCGCTACGACATCTCCCGGTTCGGCTCCGAGGTCTTCCGCGCCTCCCCGCGCCAGGCCGACCTCTTCATCGTGGCCGGGACGATCGTGGAGAAGATGGCCGAGCCGCTGGTCCGCCTCTACGAGCAGATGCCCGGCCCGAAGTGGGTCATCGCGATGGGCTCCTGCACGATCTCCGGCGGCCCTTTTTATTATGACAACTACTCCGTCGTGAAGGGCGTCGACCGGCTGATCCCGGTCGACGTCTTCGTTCCCGGCTGCCCGCCCCGCCCCGAAGCGCTGCTGAACGGGCTGGTCCTCCTGCAGGAGAAGATCCGGAAGGAGACGCTCCGGAACCCCCGCCGCCCGGGCGAACCGCTCTCCGCGCCCGCCGAGGACCGCTGGGCCAGGGCCAAGGAGGCCTGGGAGGAGCTCGAGCGGATCAAGGACGAGCAGATGGCGGAGGCCCGCGCGAAGTTCGCGGCCGAGCACCCGGACTACAAGCCCCCGAAGCCGCCGCGCGCGGAGAAGCCCGCCTTCCCCGAGGTCGCGCGCGAACCCGCGCCGCACGCCGGCTGGAACGCCCGCGCGGTCGCCGATGCCGTCCACGCCCGCTTCCCCGAACTGAAGCTCTTCCGGCTGGGCGACGTCGCGCCCGAAGTCCTGGAGGCGCGGCCCGCGGACTGGATCCCCTCGTTCGAGGTCCCGTCCGGAAAGCTGCTCGAAGTCGCGCGCTGGCTCAAGGACGGCGAGCTGAAGATGGACTTCCCGCTCCTCCTCACCTCGGTGGACCGCCTGGACCGCTTCGAGCTCGTGGCGCAGCTGATGAACTCGAGCACGTCGGCGCGCGTGGAGCTCCGCGTCCCGGTCGAGAAGATCTTCCCCGAAGGCGGAAGCTACGCCGCCGGGGAGAAGAACCAGAAGTACGGCGCGACGGCCCCGTCGCTCGTCCCCGTCTGGCCCGGCATGGGCTGGCACGAACGCGAGATCTACGACCTGATGGGGATCCGCTTCGAGGGGAACCCCGACATGCGCCGCATCTTCCTGGAGGAGGATTTCCCCGGACATCCCCTCCGCAAGGACTTCGACATGCCCGGACGGGCGATCCCGAGGCACGCATGACCGCGCGGACGCGACAGACCCTCCCCCCGGGCTTCCTGCTTCCCGTCCGCGACGGGGAGACCGACGAGTTCTACCTCAACCTCGGCCCGCAGCACCCCTCCACGCACGGCGCGCTGCGCGTCGTGGTCCGGCTCGACGGCGAGACGATCCGCGAAGTGGTTCCGCGCCTCGGCTACATCCACCGCGGGATCGAGTACCAGGCCGAGCGCGACAACGTCCTGCAGTTCGTCCACTTCGCCGACCGGTTCGACTACCTCACCGCGCTCCAGAACGAGCACGCCGTCTGCCTGGCGGCCGAGAAGGCGCTGGGGATCGGCGTCCCCGAACGGGGCGAATGGATCCGCGTCGTCGCGGACGAGCTGACCCGCATCTCCTCGCACCTGATCTTCCTCGGCTCCTTCGGCACCGACCTCGGCGGCACGACGACGTTCCTCTACGCCTTCAAGATGCGCGAAGCCGTCACGCAGCTCTTCGACGAGCTCTGCGGCGCGCGGCTGACGACGAACTTCCTGCGCCCCGGCGGCTGCGCGCGCGACCTGCCCGAAGGCTTCGTCCAGAAGACGCGGGCGGCGCTCGAAACGGTGAAGCGCGGCATGGACGAGTGGGACGTCTTCCTCTCGGGCAACGTGATCTTCCAGGAGCGGACGCGCGGCGTCGGGATCCTCCCCGCGGACCGCGCGGTCGCGCTCGGCTGCTCGGGCCCCGTGCTCCGCGGCTCCGGCGTGGAGTTCGACCTGCGGAAGAAGGAGCCCTATTCCCTCTACTCCAAGTTCGACTTCGACGTCCCCGTCGGGAGCGTCGGCGACTGCTGGGACCGCTACGCCGTGCGCGTCGAGGAGATCCGGCAGAGCGCGCGCATCCTCGAACAGGCGCTCGACGACGTTCCCGAAGGGCCGTGGCGCTCGAAGGAGAAGGTCTCCTGGCGCCTGGACGAGGGCTCCTGGTGGAGCGAGGTCGAGACCGCCAAGGGGATCCTGGGCGTCCAGCTCGAATCGCAGGGGAAGAGCGACAAGCCCTGGCGGATCAAGGTCCGCTCGCCGAGCTTCTCCAACCTCATGGCGCTCGACGAGATGTGCCGCGGACAGAAGGTCGCCGACCTCGTCGCGATCCTCGGGTCGATCGACCCCGTCATTCCGGAGGTGGACCGGTGAACGCGCTGGACCTCTCCGTCAACCACCCCGTCGGCGACTTCGTCCGCGAAGTCCTCTTCCCGAACTGCCCGGACCTCGCGTGGGCGGCCAACGGCCTAATCGCCGCCGTCGCGCTGGTCCTCTTCCCGGTCTTCCTCTCCGCGCCGTTCCTGATCTGGATGGAGCGCAAGGTCTGCGCCCACATGCAGGCGCGGCTCGGCCCGATGCGCCACGGCCCGCACGGCGCGTTCCAGACGATCGCGGACGTGATGAAGCTGCTCTTCAAGGAGATCGCCCTTCCCGGGAAGATCGACCGTCTCCCCTACCTCCTCGCGCCGGCGATCCCGCTCACCGCCTCGTTCCTCTCGCTCGCCGTGATTCCGTGGGACCACGACCTGCAGGTCGCCGACCCGGAGCAGGGGATCCTCTACCTCCTCGCCGTCGGCGCGCTCGGGATCCTCGGGATCCTCGTCGGCGCCTGGGCCTCCAACAGCAAGTTCGCGCTCCTGGGCGCCATGCGCGCCGGCGCGCAGATGCTCTCCTACGAGGTCTCGCTCGGGATCCTGATGCTGCTGGTCGCGCTCCTTTCCGGCGAAAGCTCGCTGCGCGAGATCGTCCTCTCGCAGCAGGGGACCGCGCTGGACTGGTGGATCTTCAAGGCGCCGGTCGTCGGGTTCCTCGCCTTCGTCCTCTACCTCGTCTCCTCCACCGCCGAGCTCAACCGCGGCCCGTTCGACCTCGTGGAGGCCGAGCAGGAGCTGACCGCGGGCTACCAGACCGAATACTCCGGCATGGGCTTCGCGATGTTCTATCTCGCCGAGTACGTCAACATGGTGATCCAGGCCGCGCTCGTCTCGACCTTCTTCCTCGGCGGCTTCCTCCCCCTGCAGATCGGGATCGCGCCCGTCGACGGGATCCTCGCGGCCGCGCCCGGAATCGTCTGGATGGTCGCGAAGATCCTCCTGGTCGTCTTCGTCTACATGTGGTTCCGCTGGAGCTTCCCGCGCCCGCGCATCGACCAGCTGCTCGCGCTGGAGTGGAAGACCCTCGTCCCGGCGAACCTCGTTCTCTTCGCGCTCGGCGTCCTGCTCGTGTCGCAAGGATGGATACTGTAATGGCGAAAATCGTCGTCTCCAGGCCTCCGGAAGACGGGCGGATCCGCAGGATCGCGCGCGGGATCCTCTCCCTGGCCAAGGGGATGGGGGTGACGATGGGCTACTTCCTCCGCCCCTCGCGCGTCGTCACGGAACAGTACCCCGAGAACCGGAAAACGCTCAAGATGACCGAACGTTTCCGCGGGAACCTGGAGATGGTCCACGACGAGAACGGCGAGCACGACTGCATCGCCTGCGGGATGTGCGAACGCGCCTGCCCCAACGCCTCCATCTCGGTGCTTCCCACCAAGAGCCTCGCCGGGAAGAAGGTCCTCGGGCAGTACCTCTGGCGCATGGACTCGTGCACGCTCTGCGGGCTCTGCGTGGAGGCCTGCCCCACGAACGCGCTGCGGATGGGACGCGAATTCGAGAACGCGACGGACGACAGGAAGACGCTCGTCCGCGTCCTCAACCGGAAGGAGGGCCGCTCGTGAACGCGGATCCCGTTTTCCTCGCGGTCGCCGCCGCGATGGTCGCAGGCGCGCTGGGAACCGCGCTGTGCAAGAACGTCCTGCACGCGGCGCTCTCGCTCGTCCTCTGCTTCTTCGCGACCGCGATCCTCTACCTGCTGCTCCACGCGGAGTTCAACGCCCTCGCGCAGACCATGGTCTACGTCGGCGGAATCCTGGTCTTCATGGTCTTCGCGATCCTGATGACCTCGCGTCTGGGCGAGAAGGACCTGGAATCCGGGGCGGGGCGGCGCGCGGCCGCCTTGCTCGTCTCCGGCGCCTTCCTCTTCGCCGTCGTCCAGGCCGTCTCCGGCGCCGAGGAGCTCCTCTCCCTGCGCAAGGCGGCCAACGAGGGCTTCGCCTCGTTCGGCGACGTCGGGCGCCTGCTCCTCTCCCCCGCCGAGGGCGGCCAGCTGGTCGCCTTCGAACTCGCGACCGCGCTCCTGCTGGCCGCGCTCGTCGGGGTCGTCGCCGTGGCGCGCCGCCCCGCCCCGAAATCCGATCCCGAAGAGGAGGAACGCCGATGACCGGATTCTCCCTCTCCGCGGTCCTGGTCCTCGCGGCCCTGCTCTTCGCCGTCGGGCTCTACGGCCTGCTGAGCCGCCGGAACCTGATCGGCATGCTGCTCTGCGTCGAGCTGATGCTCAACGCCGCGAACGTCAACCTGGTCGCCTTCGCGCGCTTCGAAAGCGGAGACCCCGCCTCCGGCGCGCTCCTCTCCGTCTTCTCCATCGCGATCGCCGGCGCCGAGATGGCCGTGGCGCTCGCGATCCTGGTCGCCATGCACCGCCGGCGCCGCACGCTCGACGCCGACGAACTCAACGAGCTGCAGGGGTAGGAAATGGAAAACGCCGCCGCCCTCCCCTTCGCCCTGCGCCACGTCTGGATCGTCCTGGCGCTGCCGCTGCTCTCCTTCGTCCTGAACGGGCTCTGGACCTGCCGGAAGAAGGAGTCGTGGAGCGGCCCGATTTCGACCGTCCTGGCCGGCGCCAACTGGATCTTCGGCACGCTCTGCGTCTGGCAGTGGTGGAAGGCCTCCGCGGGGCTCCCGGGCCGTTCGATGGTCCCGTGGTCGTTCGACTGGCTGACGTTCGGGCAGCTCGGGACGTTCCGCCCGCTGACCGCCGGGATCGGCGCCCTGCTCGACCCGATCTCCGCGATGATGGTCTTCGTCGTCGCCACGATCGCCTTCTTCGTCCACGTCTACTCCATCGGCTACATGCGCGAAGACCCGGCCCGCGGCCGCTTCTTCCCGCTGCTCTCGCTCTTCGCCTTCGCGATGCTCGGCCTGGTCCTGGCGACCAACGTCTTCCAGATGTACGTCTTCTGGGAGCTCGTCGGCGTCTCCTCCTACCAGCTGATCGGCTTCTGGTACCACAAGCCCTCGGCGGTCGCCGCGTCGAAGAAGGCGTTCATCGTCACCCGCTTCGCCGACGCCTTCTTCCTGCTGGGAATCGTGGTCCTCGCCTGGGTCGTCCGCAGCTTCGACTTCTCCGTCCTCAACTCCGCCGCCGCGGCCGAAGCGCTCCTGCGCCCGGTCTCCTTCGGCTTCTTCGAGGCGCCCGCCCTGCCGGTCGCCGCAGCGCTGGTCTTCGCCGGCGGCTGGGGCAAGTCGGCGATGTTCCCGCTCCACATCTGGCTGCCCGACGCGATGGAGGGCCCCACGCCGGTCTCCTCCATCATCCACTCCGCGACGATGGTCGTCGCCGGCGTCTTCCTCTCCGCGCGGATGTTCCCGCTCTTCTCCGCGGTCCCCTCCGTCATGGGGCTGATCGCCTTCGTCGGGGCCTTCACCGCCGCCTTCGCGGCCGTCGTCGCGATCGCGCAGCAGGACATCAAGCGCATCCTCGCCTTCTCCACGCTCTCGCAGATCGGCTACATGCTCTTCGCGCTCGGCGCGGCGGCCGTCTGCGGCGGCGGGGTCCTCGTCGCCGGATACTCCGCGTCGATGTTCCACGTCTTCACGCACGCCTTCTTCAAGTGCCTGCTCTTCCTGGTCGCCGGGTCGGTGATCCACGTCGCGGGGAACAACATGCTCTCGTGCATGGGCGGCCTCCGGACGAAGATGCCGCTCACCTACCTCTCCGCGCTCGCCGCGACGCTCGCCATCTCCGGGATCCCGCCCTTCTCCGGGTTCTGGTCGAAGGACGAGATCGTCGCCTCCGCGTTCCAGGCCGGGCACCCGGTCCTCGGGACGGTCGGGCTGCTCGTGGGGGCGCTCACCGCCTTCTACATGTTCCGCTTCTTCTTCCTGATCTTCCACGGCGAAGCGCGGAGCGACCGTTCGCACGCGCACGAGGACCGCTGGATGACCTTCCCGATCGTCTGCCTCGCGATCCCCTCGCTCTGCGCCGGCATCCTCGCGAAGCCGCTGTTCGAAAGCGCGTTCAGGCCGCGGCTCCTGCCCTGGGTCCAGGCCGTCGAGGGGACGCACGCGGCGTTCGTCCCCGTCGCCGCGACGCTGCTCGCGCTCCTGGGCGCGGTCGCGGCCTGGTTCCTCTACTGCGGACCGAAGGCGGACGTCGCCCGCGCGCTCGACGCGGAGCACCGCCCCGCCTGGTACCGGCTGGTCTACCGCAAGTTCTGCATCGACGAGATCTGGCTCTTCGTCGTGCGGAGGATCCTCTTCGAACGCGTCGCCGCGCCGATCAAGTGGTTCGACCGCAAGATCGTGGACGGGGCGATGAACCTCGTCGGCAAGTCCGTCGTCCTGGCGGGCTGGTGCGTGAACGCCCTCCAGAACGGCAGCCTGGCGACCGCGCTCGCCTTCGCCGCCGGCGGCTTCATCCTCGTCTGGCTCCTGGCCGGAAACCTCTTCCCGTAGCGAGGCGCCGATGTCGAGTCCCCTTCTCCTCTCCGCAATCTGGGTCGTGCCGCTCCTCGCGGCCTTCGCCACGCTCTTCCTGAAGCGCGACGACCACCTCGCGGTCAAGCTGGTCCACGCCGTCTGCCACGGCGGCAACCTCCTCCTGGCGATCAGCCTCCTCGTCTCCTTCCTCGCGGAGACGGAGGGCGCGCTCCCGGCGTCGGGCACCGTCACGCAGCTCCATTTCGCGATGGACAGGATCTGGATCCCCGCGCTCAACATCCACTACAACGTCGGCGTGGACGGGCTCTCCATGCTGATGATCCTCCTGACCGCCATGATCATCTTCGCGGGCGTCTTCGCGAGCTGGGGGATCAGGGACCGCGCGCGGGAGTTCTTCATTCTCCTGGACCTGCTGGTGGCCGGCGTCTACGGCACCTTCATGAGCTTCGACCTCTTCGCGCTCTTCCTCTTCTACGAAGTGGCCGTGCTCCCGATGTACCTGCTGATCGGCGTCTGGGGGACGGGGCGGAAGGAATACTCCGCGATGAAGCTGACGCTGATGCTCGTCGCGGGCTCGGCGCTCCTGATGGGCGGGATCCTCGCGCTCTACTTCGGGAGCCACCTGCAGACGTTCGACCTGAACGTCCTGTCGCAGTACCCCTTCCCGCGCTCCTTCCAGCGGCTCTTCTTCCCGATCCTCTTCTTCGGGTTCGGCGTCCTCTCCGCGATCTTCCCCTTCCACACCTGGTCGCCCGACGGCCACGCGAGCGCGCCCACCGCGGTCTCGATGCTCCACGCCGGCGTGCTGATGAAGCTCGGCGGCTACGGCATCCTCCGCGTGGCGATGTACGTCCTGCCCGAGGGGGCGACGGAATGGTTCCCCTGGCTGATCCTCCCGATCGCGGTGAACGTCGCCTACGGCCCCTTCGTCGCCCTGCGCCAGCGCGACCTGAAGTACATCACCGCCTACTCCTCGGTCTCGCACCTCGGCCTGGTGCTGCTCGGGCTCGCGGTCTGCACCTTCACCGGCATCAAGGGCTCCGCGATGCAGATGATCTCGCACGGCCTCCTCACCGGGCTCTTCTTCGCGCTGATCGGGATGATCTACGGCCGCACGCACACGCGCAACGTGGACGAGATGGGCGGCCTGATGAAGAGGATGCCGTTCCTGGGCGTCTCGTTCGTGCTGGCGGGCTTCGCGGGGCTCGGGCTTCCGGGCCTCTCCGGCTTCGTGGCCGAATCGACGATCTTCCTCGGCGCCTTCGAGAACCCCTCCGCGGTCGTCCGCGGCTGCACGGTCGTCGCGATCCTGAGCATCGTCACCACCGCGGTCTACATCCTCCGCGCGGCCAACCGCATGCTCCACGGCCCGCTGCCCGAAAGGTTCGGGACGCTGACCGACGCGGTCTGGAACGAACGGCTCGCCGTGATCGTCCTCCTGATCGGCCTCTTCGGCATGGGCCTCTTCCCGGGCTGGATCGCCGACGCGCTCGACGGTTCCGTCGCCCCCCTGTTCAACAACCTCGTCCGGGCGGTGGTTCCATGACGCTGCCGAGCATCCTTCCCGACGTCGCGCTCCTGGCGCTCGCCGCCCTCCTGCTTCTGGCCGGGCTGGCCGGGAACGAAAAGTCCGAACGGCTCGCCTTCCCCGCGGCGATCGGCGGGACCGCGCTCCTCTTCCTCCTCTCGCTCCTCGTCCAGCCCTCCCCGGAGAAGTTCCTCGGCTGCTGGAGCGTCACCCCGGCCGGGCTCCACTTCCGCCAGCTCTTCCTCTTCGCGACGCTCCTGGTCGAGGCGTTCGCGCGCTCCTACTTCCGCCGCGGCGGCGACGGGAAGGGACCGCTGGAGCGCGGGAGCGAGTTCCTCGCGACGCTGCACCTGGTCCTGCTCGGCGCGTTCGCCGTCGTCTCGGTCGACAACCTGCTCGCGCTCTTCGTCGGGCTTGAGCTCGCCACCATTCCGCTCTACTGCCTCGTCGCGTGGAGGGCGGGCGACCGCCGCGGGGGCGAGGCCGCCGTGAAGTACGTCGTCATGGGCGCCGGCGCCTCCTGCTTCGACCTCTTCTCCTTCTCCTACCTCTACGGCCTCGCCGGCTCGCTCGACTTCGGCGCGGTCGCCACGCGCGTCGCCTCCATCCAGGACGGCTCCGGCTCCTCGGGCCTGCTGCGCGTCGCCGTCGCGGCGCTCTTCGCGGGCGTCGGCTTCAAGCTGACGATCTTCCCCTTCCAGATGTGGGCCCCGGACGTCTACGAGGGGGCGCCCACGCCGGTCACGCTCCTCCTCTCCGTCGTCTCCAAGTCGGCCGCGGTCGCCTTCCTGCTCGTCCTGATGCACGGCCCGCTCGCCCCCGCGCTCGCCAAGACGCAGGAGCTGGTCCTCCTCCTCTCCGCGCTGACGATGACCGTCGGCAACCTCGGCGCCATCCACCAGCGCCACCTGCGCCGCTTCATGGCCTACTCCTCCGTCGCGCAGGCCGGCTTCATCCTCGCCGCGCTCGTCGGGCCGGCGGACCGCGCGACGGGCGCCGCGCTCTTCTACCTCTTCGTCTACGCCGCGACCAACACGCTCGCCTTCGCCGTCTTCGCCGTCGCGGGCGAGGAGCGCGGCGAGACCTTCGAATGCCTGCGCGGCCTCTCCCGGCGCTCGCCCGCGCTCGCCGGGATCCTCGCGGTCTGCATGTTCTCGCTCGCGGGAATCCCCCCGGTCGCCGGGTTCGTCGGGAAGTTCTTCCTCTTCTCCTCCGCGGCCTCCGCGGGGCATTACCTCTTCGTCGTCTTCGCCGCGCTCAACGGCACGCTCTCGCTCTACTACTACCTGCACGTGCTCCGCGAGGCCTACATCGTCCCCGAAGAGGAGGGGAAGGAAAACGGGGCGCTCCGCGTCGACCCGCTCCAGAAAGTCCTGCTCGGGTGCCTCCTCCTCGCCGTGGTCCTCCTGGGCCTCCTGCCGCAGCTCTCCGACTTCCTCTCGCGCTAGGCGCGGGAGGGGCTCAGATTTCGACCAGGGTCGGCTCGTAGGCGACTTCGTAGCGTTCGTCGAGCCTGGAGACGTTGCAGACTCTGCTGGATTCGAAATCGACGCCGCCGTGCCGTCCCGTGTGGATGTGCCCGCAGAAGACGAAGCGCGGACGCTTCGCGGCGATGGCATTGGCCAGTTCCGGCGAACCGAACGGCCCGGCGCCGGTCTGGAGCGAAAAGTCAACGTCGCATTCGGGGATGTGCGGCGGGGAATGCGTCACCAGCACGTCGAGATCGGCCGGAATCTTCGAGAAACGGCGCTTGAGCGCGGCCGGATCGGCCTCGAACGCCCACGACCAGGAGATGATCGGCACCCACGGCGTGCCGTAGAACTTCACGCCGTCGATTTCCACGCCCTTGTCGACGAGGAAATGGACGTTCGGCGAAAAACCGTATTTCCAGTCGAAGCCGCGGATTCCCCTGAACCGCTTGCGCGCAATCGGAAAGAAGTCGTGGTTGCCGGGAATGACGACGAAACGCACGTCGGGATGGGCGGACGTCCATTCGCGAAAGCGCGTGTTGATCCACTGCCTCTGGAGATCGATGTTCCAGGGGTCGAACCCCCTCAACGGCGCGATGTCGCCCGCGATGACGACGACGTCGGCTCCCTTCGGGTCAAGCCCTTCCAGGTTGCCGTGCAAATCCGATGTGGCCAGAATCCTCATGTCTCTCCTTCCCCCGTTTCTGCATCCAATCTATAAAGCGGTAGCCGGAAAACGGAACAAACATCTCCTGTTCCGTGCGGCAGGCTTTAAACGGAAGTTTATCCGGCCAAAACCTCCTCCTGTTTTTACAGGATAAGCTTCCTTTTGGCCATATATCAACTTCCCCGTTTGGCTATTTTTTCCGGGGAAACGAACCAACCACCAGAGGTCCCCATGACCGCTCGCAATTCGCTTCTCTCCCTCGCCGCCGCCCTCGCGCTCGGCTGCCTCGTCTCCTGCGGAGACTCCACGGGCGGATCCGGCGGATCGAACGGTTCGGGCAGCGTCTCCGGCGTCAAAAGCAGCATCAAGGTCGTGGGCGACACCATCCGCTACACCGAAGAGCGGACCGTCAAGATCTACTCCGTCGACGAAGAGGCGCGCGTCATGCTCGCCAGATCGCCCCAGGAGAACTACTGCGTCCGCGAAGACGGAGTCCTGTCGTGGGAGACCGTGAAGGAACTCCCCGACACGATGACGCTCTCATACAGCTTCGGCACGATCCCCGGCGAACTCGTCGGGTTCCTGGAGCAGAATGGCTACGACGTCGAAGGCCGGGTCGTGCTTTACCTGTTCGAAGACGAATACTACGCGAACATCTTCCTGGGGAGAGACTCCTCCACCATCTTCGGCGAATGGCAGGAGACCCCCTGCTACGTTGATCTGGACTACTACGGCGGCGGCGTCGGTTGCGACGACACCGTCGTCGAAGGGACCTTGAAGATCGGGAATGGCTCGGTGACGGAAAAGAGCACGACCAGCGTCTCCAAGAACTACTGGATGTACGACAAGCCCTTCCGCTCCGCCTTCATGGGCTCGCTCTACGAACGGCTGGCCACGGGCCGCGCCTGGCCCCAGCTCTACCCGCACGAGATGTTTACGGAAGACTCCGTCGAAGTCCTGAAGGTCATGGGCGACTACATGATTGCGGTCAAGGAACAGACGGCGAAGTCGCAGACGTTCGAAATCGACGGAAAGAGCTACACGGCCAGGATTCTCAAGAGTTCCGCCGACTACCGCGGCTACGCCGGCGGCCTGGACTACTCCGTCGACATGGAAGTCGCCGACGAATCCGAGACCTGCCGGATCACCGTCCGCTCGATTTCCAAAGTCGACGGGGAATACTGCGCCGACAAGTATATGGACAACTACGAATGGGACTCCGAGTGGGACTACGACGACAACGAGTTCGAATACGCGGACGCGATTCTCTGGAGCAACGCCGAAGAACACGGCGCCTGTCTGAAGCGCATCGCCGCCCGCGGGAGCGACGCCGCGCCCGCCGTCGCCAAGGCCGCCCGCAGGACCGCCGCGAACAAGATCCAGATCCGCCCCGCCAAGAAACGGCTCTTCGCCCGCTAGCCGGGCGCGCCGACCACGTTCGTTTCGGAGATGTCGATGAACATGCGCAGACTTTCCCTCTCCCTCGCCGGCGCGCTCGCGCTCGGCGCCCTCGTCTCCTGCGGCGACTCCGGCAGCGGCTCCTCCTCCGGCGAAGGCGGATCCGGCGGCGGTTCGGGCGCCTCCTCCGGAGACGTCAAGCGGTCCGTCGAGATCAAAGGCGACACCATCCGCTACGCCGAGGAGCGCGGCGCGAAGGTCTTCGCGCACGACGAGTCCGCGCGCGTCCTCTCGGTCGCCTCGCCCGTCGACGAGTACTGCGTCCTCGAAGGCGCCTCCGTCTCCTGGAAGGCCGTGCGGGAATATCCCGACACGACGACGTTCTCCTGGTCCTTCGGCGCGGTCACGACCGAGATGGCCGGCATCCTCAAGGGGCTGGGCTACGACGTCGACGGCAAGGTCCTCCTCGTCCTGGAGGAAGCCGGGTTCGAGGGCCAGGGCGACATCCTGCTGGGCCGCGACTCCTCCTCCGTCTTCGGCGAATGGGCCTACACGCCCTGCTACACGGACGCAAGCGGCGGCTTCCGCTGCTCCAACCGCCACGTCGAGGGAAGCCTGAAGATCGGCAAGAGCTCCATGACGCGGAAGGAGTCCTACGACGTCGCCAAGGGCGACTACCTCTACGACGACCCCTTCGGGTCGCGCTTCATGAGCCTTCTCTACGACAACCTCGCCGGCGGCAACTACTTCGCCGAGCTCGAGGCGGGCGACCTCTTCCTGGAGGACACCGGGGCGGTCGCGCGCAGCGTCGCGAACGACGGCGTCGAGATCACGGCGCGGGCGGAGAAGTCGCAGACGTTCAAGATCGGGCTGAAGACCTACACGGTCGAAGTCCTCAAGAGCTCCGGCGAGTTCCGGAAGGCGACCGGCGGGCTCGACTACTCCGCGGTCGTCGAAGTCTCCGACGGATCAGAGACCTGCCGGATCGACATCCGCTCGGTCACCGCGGTCGGCGAAGACCTCTGCGCCGGCAAGAACATGGATGGTTTCAAGTGGAGCCGCGGCGAGGACGTCGACGGGAACGAGTTCGAATACGCGGACGGAATCGTCCTGGGCGACGCCGCCGCGCACGAAGCCTGCATGAAGCGCATCGCCGCGATCGGTCCCGACCCGGCCGGGCGCTAGCGCGGTTCAGCGGCGGCCGAAGAACCGCCTGCAGGGCTTCTCGATTCCGTAGTGCAGCGCGGCCGCCAGGGCGCACGTCCAGACGGCCGCGACCGCCAGCCTCGCGAAATCGCCGGCTCCGTCCAGAAGATCCGTGTTCGCCTCGAGGATTTCGACCGGACGCCACGAGAAGAACTGCGCCAGGAAGAACGCGTAGGCGTTCTCGGCCAGGACCCCGGCCGCCTTCGGGACGCGATTCCCGCCGTGGCGCGTTTCAAGCCTCGCGCACAGGTACAGCACGGTCCCGAAGCAGGGGATGGCGGCGAAGTTGAACAGTTCGACGCACGAGCGCAGGTTCCGGACCCAGAGTTCGATTCCCAGCGGCAGCGCGAGGCAGCAGGCGAAGACCGCCCACCGGAGGTTCACCGGGATTTCCTTGCCGGAATCTTCGGCGAAGAGCCTGCCGACGACCACGCCGATCGAAAACTCCGCCAGGCGCAGCAGCGGGTTCGCGTAGATGTCCGCGAAGCCGAAGCGGTAGGCGGGCAGGAACGCGTAGCTCGAAACGCAGTAGAGGGCGCCCGCCAGCAGAAGGGCGTTCCGGCGGGACGCGCCCGCGACGACCGCGGAAACGTAGGGATAGAAGAGATAGCAGACGAAGATGCAGGAGACGAACCACGTCCCGTCGTTGTGCAGGAACGAGAACGAGCCGGCGAAGACGGACTGGAGCATCGGGAGCTCCACGGGCGCCGCGACGAGGTTGTCCAGCGGCCCGACGGCGCCGGCGGCGCGCATGCCCGGAATCCGGGACGCCGCGAACCCGTCCAGGAGCCAGAGGGCGTAGACGGCGGCGTAGAGCGGGTAGATCGCCGCGAGCCGCCTCTTCAGGAACGCGCCGACGTCGCCGAGGCCGGGACCTTGCGCGAACCTTCCCCTTCTCCAGTCGACGTAGTAGAGGCAGAAGCCGCTCAGCATGAAGAAGGCCACCATGAAGACGTGGCCCTTGCCGACGAAGCGGTCCAGGAACCCGTAGTCGACGCCGAGCTGGATGTTCGAGTGGAAGAGGAACACCATCAGCGCGCAGAGGGCCCTGAAGAGGTCGATCGAACGCAGGCGTCCGCCGCGCGGCGCGTTTTCCATGCGGGCTTTCCTACCGGGCTTTCCGGAGACCGGGTCCGGGAATCGTCATTTCGGGCGCGGAGGCGCTGCGGCGCGCGACGAGGCGACGCTGCAGGCCCGCGAAATCGGGGGCGGGCGGAGGCGCGGGCCGCGCGGCGGAGGAGTCCGGGAGCGCGGAGGCGGAGGAGTCCGCCGCGGAGGAACCGGCCGGGGCGCGCGCCAGCGCGTAGGCGGCCGCGAGCTGTTCGTCCGGATCGGAGACGAGCGTGTCGGGCTCGATCCCGACGCCGTGGTACGTCCTGCCGTCGGCCGCGGAGAAGATCACCATCGACGTGACCGACAGCATGCCGCCGTGCGGCCCGTCGAGCAGGCTCTGCCCGATTCCCTTGCCGTAGCTGCGCGTTCCGACGACCGGGATCTTCGGGTCGGCGGCGGACTGGACGGAGGTGGCCACGAGCTCGGCGCAGCTGGCCGACCCGCTGTCCTGCAGGACGACCCAGCGGCGCCCTTCGCCGCGGCCGCCGTCGGCGCCGACGACCGTGGTGTACTCGGGCACGTCCGCGTTCAGGCGCGACCAGCCGCGCCAGAGGACGAAAAAGGGCTGCGCGCCCAGAATCTCGTCCGCGACCCCCATGCAGGCCGCGTAGTCGCCGCCGGGATTGCCGCGCAGGTCGAGGATCGTCGCCCTGTCCGACGCCGTAGCGTCGAGCGCGTCGAGGAACTCGCTCCACGTGCCCGCGGTGTCGCCCGATTCGCGCCCGACGGAGTGTCTCCGGAAACTGGAGATCTGGACGAGCGCGACCTCGTCGTCGAGCCGCTCCACGAAGACCGTCGTGTCCACGGTCGCCTCGTCCGCCGTCCAGTAGGCGTGGGCCTGCGCGGAGTCGAGATAGCGCGAGAACGGATCCAGGAACCCTTCGGACGCGCCGACGGCCCGGACGTCGGAGAGCACCTCGGGAATCGAGCCGTACCTCCACCAGTCGCCCAGGCCCGGGCCGTAGGGGTGGAGGAACGCCGTGTAGTACCAGACGAAGTAGAACTCCTCCAGCGGGGCGCCGGTCAGCGCGTTGCGCGCGGAGGAGGGGCGCGAAGCCTCCAGGGTTCCGGCCGGGGTTCCGGGACCGGGGATCTCCCCGCCGTCTCCGGGCTTCGACGACGACAGGCCGCCGCCCCCGCCGACCGAGACCGCGGTCGGGCCGTCGTTCGCGGAGCACGAGAGGAGAAGCGCAGCCGACGCGGCGAGGAAGAGAAGAAGCGCGCGGAACGTCCGGTTCTTCGCCATCCGGAACCTCCTATTCCCCGCGGCCCTCTTCCCGCCCCTCGCGGGCGGCGAGCCTCGCCTTCCGCCGTTCGGCGCGGTCGCGCAGGAACTTCGCGTTCTTCGCGCGCATCGCCCAGTAGGCGAGGAAGTAGAAGAGGACGGCGAATGCCGTCGCCACGATCGTCATCCCGACGACGAAGGCGAGGAGGTGGTCGCCGGCCACGGAGGCGAGCATCTTCAGCGTTTCGGGCGTCTCCGCCAGGCTCATCCCCTTCAGCGTCCCCAGGAGGTCGATCGCCAGGGGGCGCGTCTCGACGATGTGCCGCCCGGTCCAGTAGCCCAGCGGGTAGAAGAAGGGGAAGATCGTCGGGGGGACGGCGATGAAGGAGCTGATGCAGCCCGGGAGCTTCGGGAGCTTGAAGAGTTCGAGCGTGGCGATGGTGAGGACGAGCGCGACGCCGAAGGTCGGCATCAGCCCGATGAAGACGCCGACGGCCACGGAGAGCGCGACGGGGTTGGCCCCCTCGCGGCGCGGCAGCATCTTGTGCCACCAGAGCCGCCCCAGCCGGGGGAGCTTCGGGTGCTTGAGCCGGACGTTTCCGAAAATCATGCGAACAGCGCCGAAACTCGGACCTTTTCCGCGGTCTCTTTCCCCTCGAGCGCCTCGAGGAGGGCGAGCCCGAACTCCGCGGCCGTCCCGGCCCCGCGGCTCGTGATCAGGTTTCCGTCCACGACGACGCGGTCCTGCAGATAGGTCAGGGAACCGTCGTCGAGCTTCGCCTGTTCCGCGGGGAAGCTGGTGATCCTGCGGCCTTTCAGGATCCCGGCGCGCTTCAGGACTCGGGGCGCCGCGCAGATCGCGGCCACGATCCGGCCCTTCGAGGCGTACGTCCAGACGATCTCCAGGACCCGCTCGTCCGCTTCGAGGCGCGCGGTTCCGGGCCCGCCGCCCGGGAGGAGCACCGCGTCGAAACCGTCCGCGGAGACCTCGTCCAGCGTCGAATCGGCGGAAACGGAGATGCCGTGGGCGCCTTCGACGTCCCACGATCCGTCGTCGGCGATCGAGCAGAGGACCACCTCGACGCCGCCGCGGCGCAGAACGTCGACCGGAACGACCAGTTCGGTCTCCTCGAATCCCTCGGCCATCAGGGCGAGCACGCGTTTCATATCGGCAAAGATAGGAAGTTTCTAGTTTTGCGCCCGTGAAAGAGACCATCATCCGGGCCACCGGAAAGACCGTTCCCCTCCGCTATGTCGTCGTCTCGCTCCGCGAGGCGATGGACGAGATCGGCGCCCGCCACGGGGCCGAGGGCTGGATGCTCGAACGGATGTCCGAGTGCGCCATCGCATCGTTCTTCCTCAGCTCCTCGCTCAAGTGCGCGGGGGCGCTCAGCCTGATCACCTACTGGGACGGCGAGGTTTCGCGCATCGAGTCCGACACCACGCCCATGGGCCTGGTCCGGGCCCGCGCCATCCACGACGAGGTCCTCGCGCTGGGACCGCGCGTCCCCAAGGCGACCCCGGTCCGGATGGAGACCCGCCGCTTCGACGAAAAGGGCAAGATCCTCGCCCACAGCGTGGTCAACATGGGCAAGGCCTCCGTCGCGCAGAACCTGGCGGTCTACCTCTTCCAGTCCGAACAGGTGAAGGCGGCCGTCGGCATCCAGGCCGTCGCCGACCCGGAAAATCCCGCCCGCCTGAAGATGGCCGCCGGCTGGATGATCGAGGCCTTCCCCGACTGCGACGCCGCGTCGCTGGCCAAGGCCGAGGAGGTCGCGCGGAACCTTCCGCCCCTCGAGGCCTTCCTGACGCCCGAAGGGTTCGACGAGCACGCCCTGCTCTCCGCGCTCGCCGGGGACGTGGACGTGCAGATCCACCGCGAAATCGACCCGAAGCCCTTCTGCCCCTGCTCGCGCGAACGGATGCGCAACAACGTCATCGCGCTCGGGAAGAAGCAGCTCCTGGCCCTCCGCGACGAACAGCACGGCGCGCAGGCGGTCTGCGAATTCTGCCGCACCGAATACGACTTCACCGAGGCCGACCTCGACGAGATGATCCGGGGACTGGGGAAATGAGCGAAAAGCAGAACATCGTCGTGATGGACCTCGAAGGGGTCCTCGTCCCCGAAATCTGGATCGCCTTCGCCGAAAAGACCGGCATCCCCGAACTCCGCCGGACCACGCGCGACGAGCCCGACTACGACAAGCTGATGCGCGGCCGCCTGAAGATCCTCGACGACCGCGGGCTCGGCCTGCCCGACATCCAGGAGACGATCGGCTCCCTCCGCCCGCTCGACGGCGCGAAGGAGTTCATCTCCCGGCTCCGCGAAGAGACGCAGGTGATCATCCTCTCCGACACCTTCGAGCAGTTCGCCGCGCCGCTGATGAAGCAGCTCGGCTGGCCGACCCTCCTCTGCCACCGGCTGGTGACCGACGAAACGGGCCGCATCGTGGACTACAGGCTGCGGATGCAGAACCAGAAGATGCGCGCCGTGGAGGCGCTCCAGTCGCTCAACTACCGCGTGATCGCCTTCGGAGACTCCTTCAACGACACGGCGATGATCGGCAAGGCCGACTGCGGCTACCTCTTCCACGCGCCGCAGAACATCCGGGAGCGGTTCCCGCAGTTCCCCGCGTTCGACGACTACCCCGAGCTGCTGGCCGAAATCGAGTCGCAGCTGCGCTGAACGCGGCGAAATCGCCTCAAAAACCGAAATTCCGGCGCGAGAACGGAGTGGCCACAGCGGTGACCACTTCTTTTTTAGGAAGCCCTTGGACAGGAGGCGGGCGCCCCTTTGTCTCGCTATTTTTACAAACATGAAGACGCAGGAACTCCGTACTCTCGTCGAAGCCTCCTCCGCCACGATGGTCGCCAGCCATCAGGCCAAGCTTCGGATGTACCGGAACGAAATCGACCGGCTGATCGCCCAGCCCGCCGCGCCCGCCTTCCCGACGCCCCGGGCCCGCCGCAGGGCGCTGAGCCGTTTCGTTCCGCAGTTCGTCCTCTTCTGGATTCTCTTCCGCTGAGAAGAGTCTCCGGACCGGCGCGTTGGACGAAACTCCCCCTTTTTCGTTCGTGCGAAGGGGAGGAAACGGGCCGATTTTCCTAATTTCCTCCAAGATGAGCAGCCAGCACCGTTTTCCGCGTTTCCGTCCCGTTTTCGGCGTTTTGGCCCTTCTCTGCGCCTTCGCCTGGGGAGCGGAACCCGCTTCGGAACCCGTTTCCGGGGCCGCGGACATCGACGGCGGCTCCACGAATCCGGCCGCCGCCCAGGCCGAAAAGAAGTCCTTCCGCACCTATCTCTTCGAGGATCTCCTCCCCGTTTCGCCCGAAGAGTACATCTCCAAGGGGCGGATCACGGCGGGCACCCAGGTCTCGCTGATGCAGGCGACCATCAGCGACCTCGACATCTCGCTGGCCGACATCTACGAACTGGACGGCTACATCCTGAACGTGGAGGCCTTCGGCGCCTGGTTCTTCCGCGACGCCGTGGCCGTGGGGCTCCGCGCCGGCTACAGCCGCACCGAATACACCTTCGACTTCGAGGTGAACGAGGACCTGACCGACCTGGCGCAGGACCGCGACTTCGTCAGCAACGGCTTCTCGCTCACCCCCTACCTGCGCTACTACCTCAAGCTCTTCCCCACGAGCGCGTTCTACTTCTTCAGCGAAATCGACCTGACCTACGAATACTCCACCGGTCTTTCCGCGGTGGACGACGGGGAGAACCTCGACAAGACGCGCACCACGACGCACGTCATCGAGGCGGGCGTCAACCCCGGCGTGGCGATCTTCATCCTGAAGGGGTTCGCCTTCGAGACCTCCGTCGGCCTGCTGGGCCTGAGCACCGGCATCCGCGAAATCGAGACCAACGGGACGTCGAAGAGCGAGATCGTCACGAACATCATCAACTTCAGGATCAACCTGCTGGCGCTCAACTTCTCGCTGGCCTACTACTTCTAGGGAGGGGGAACGATGACCGCGCGCACACGTCTTCTTCTCCCCGCGGTTTCCGCCGCGCTCGCCCTGCTCTGCGCCCTGGCCGCCTGCTCCGACGGGACCGGCGCCGAAGAGAAGCGCGAACCTGTCGAGGCGAGCGTCTCCCTCGGCAAGACCGAGATCTCCGACTTCTCCGAATTCCGCGTGGAGTGCGCCGTGAAGGGAAAGGCCGCGGGCGACACCGTCAAGCTGGCGTTCGAGCTGCCCGAGGGCTTCTCGCTCCGCTACGCCGCCGACGACGACCCCTTCGACCCCGAGCTGGGCGGGACTCTCCGCGGCGGCGACAAGGTCGTCCTCTCCGACAAGCTGCATCTGGTGCTGCTCGACGAACTCGACGTGATCGTCTCCATCATCGTCGTCAAGCCCGAGAAGAAGCCGAGCTCCTCCGCGAAGGGAAGTTCTGAAAAGGGCTCCTCCGGAAAGGGCGACTCCTCCGGCTCCGGCTCGTCCGAAGAGGGCGGTTCCTCCGGCGAGGGAGGTTCCTCCGATTCCGGCTCCTCCGTCGAGGAATCCTCCGGCTCCGGGTCCTCCGAAGCCCTCTCCTCCTCCGAAGAGAGCAGCTCCTCGTCGGAGGCCGTTCCCGAGCCGCAGCTTCCCGGCTGGACCGCCGCGGCCTGGGGCACCACATCGAACGCGATGGCGACCGAGAAGGACAATCGGATCATTGGCTCGGGCGACCATTACCAGGGAAGCGCGAACGCGCAGATCTCCGCCGACCGGATCGTCCTGACCACCGCCGCCTCCAAAAAGCGCACCTGCGGCATCGGCATCTGCGGCAGCTGGAGCAGCCGCAACTCCACCGGACTGCTCTTCACCGGATCGGTCTCCGCCGGCGACGCGCAGGCGATGTACAACGCCAGCGGGAGCGCATCGGACTTCAGGGGAATCCTCTCCTTCTCCGGCATCCCCTTCGCCGGGAAGCCCGCGGCGTTCGAAGCGAGCTACTCCTACGAGCACGTGAACGCGAACGGGCAGCGCGGGCTGATCGTCGTTCTGCTCCTGAACGGCTCCACGCTCGTGGGCTCCGCCGCCAAGGAGATTGGAAGCGCGGAAACCCAGCAGAACCTCCAGGTGCCCTTCGTCTACGGCGACGGCGCCTGGTACGACTCCTCGCTCCTCGTCCCCGCCGGTCTGCAGCGCGGCACCGGCTCGGAAGAGGTGACCTCGGCCGTCGCCCTCTTCGCGTCGAGCGGGACCGGCGCGGGCGACGTGGGCGCGGGATCGTCGTTGACCGTCTCCTCCTTCCGTCTGATCTACGGAGGGCCCTAGCCATGAAACGGTTCCCGGCCCTTCTCTCCGCGGCGGCGCTGCTCCTTCTGGGGGCGTGCGAAGCCGCCTACGACACCTTCGGCGACTCGGACTACAACGCGCTCGACGACTTCGGCTACGCCGAGCAGGAGGGGACGACCAGCGTCGACCTCGAGGCGCACCTCTTCCGCTCCTTCGTGACCGACTCCGTCCGCCCCGACTCGCTCACGCTCCGCTCGCTGAAGAAGAGCTCGCTCTCCTCGGTCCACCGCGTGCTCAGCAAGATCGACGGCGTGCCCGCCGACTCGGCGGAACGCGACTCGCTGGCCCGCTGGGTGGCGATCGCGAAGCGGCCCTACGAAAAGGGCGACCGCGTGCAGCTGCCGAAGAGCGGAAAGATCTACCTGGTCTCGGTCTCGGAATCGGGCCGGCGCGACCTCTGGCTCTCGCAGGTGGAGGTGACCCTGGAAGGGGGCGAGGGCGAAGGCGGCGGAAACGGCGGCGAAGGCGGGAGCGGCGGCCAGGGCGGCGGCGACAAGCCCAGGCCGAAGAGCGGCGACGTCTCGCTCTCCGTGACGCTCGTCGGGCAAGTGGGCGCGAACGTCTTCCCCGGCGGCGAAGGGCTGCCCGACACGCTCGCGGCGATGGTCCCCGCCGGCGTGCCGCTGACCGCGCTCGAAGTGGCTTCCGTCAAGCTGGGCGCAGGCGCCGCCGTCGAGCCCGACCCCTACGGCGTCTCCGACTTCTCCTCGCCCGTCGCGTTCCGCGTGACCGCCGAAGACGGCGCGACGAAGGACTACCTGCTGGTGGCGGCCAACGCGCCCGAGGACTTCGTGGCCTCGCCTCCCCCGCGGCTCCTCTCCTTCTCCAGCGGGACGAACGCCGTGACGATCGACACCGTCGCCCGCACGGTCTTCGTCGAGACGGAGTACCTGGCCGACCTGAAGGCCGTGCCCGTCTCCTTCTCGCTGAGCGAGAACGCGACGGCGACCGGGCTCGTCTCCGGCGGAACCGCCGACCTCTCGCGCCCGGTCGTCCTGACGGTGGCCAACGACATGGGGCTGACCGCGGAATACCGCGTGCAGGCAGGCTGCCAGATTCCCTTCTCGGACTTCGACAGCTGGACCTCCACCAACCGGACCGTGATGACGGGCCATTGGACCGTCCCGGGGAGCTCCGCGACCTTCGACACCCTCTGGGACAACGGCAACCAGTACGGCGTGGCGCTCGTGGGCGACATCATCCTCTCGCAGAGGCAGAGCAGCGGAAGCCGCGTCTACGCCCATCTGGAGACCGTCAACAAGGTCAAGCTGGCCAGCGGGAACCTCTTCACCGCGAAAATGAACCCCAAGGGAGTGGGCGCGCTCAACATGTCCTCGTACAAGGACGGCAACGAGCTGATCGACTTCGGGCGCCCCTTCGCCGGCCGTCCGACCGCGATCGAGTTCACGGCGAAGTACTCCCCCGCGGGACAGGACTCCTGCGACCTCTACGTGCTGCTGGAGAACCGGGGCGACCGCAACAGCAACGTCGGCCGCAGCACCGCGCAGAAGAACTACCTCGTGGCCTCGGCCTGGTACCGCTCCACCACCGACCACGACGCCTCGCTCCCCGACGTGGAGTCGATTTCCGAACCGGACGCCGACGGGTTCCGCACGATCCGCCTCCGGCTGAAATACGGCGAGCCGCTGGCGGGCTCCCCCATCTTCCGCTCGGCCGCCTTCGCGACCTCGCTCGAAAACAAGAACGGGATCTTCAACGCCGTCACCCGGGGCGACGCCTACGCCGACTACGACGTGACCCACATCCGCGTCGTGATGGCCTCGAGCGCCGACGGCAACCACTACAACGGTTCCGCGGGATCCGCGCTCGACGTGGACGAAGTGCGCCTGGTCTACGGCGACTGACCGGACCCGGCGGGGACTTTCCGAAATCCTTTTTTCGGCCTACTCGAACGGCTCCGCAAGCCCGGTTTTACAAAGCCCGGGCCCGCGCAAGGGGTAGATTTCGGTCAAAGACCTCCCGCAGCCCAAGGGGACAGACATGAAATTCCCGGCCCTTTCCGCCGCCACCGTCCTTTCCGCCCTGCTCGCGTCCGCGGCGCTGACCGCCTGCGGCGACTCGGGGACCTCCAACTCCGGCGGTTCCGGCTCCGGCGACGCGAAGTTCCGGGCCGAGGAGTACTGCTTCCTCAACGCGGACCTCGCGGCGTCGCTCGGCGTTTCGGACTGCGCCGCCCTGACCGACGAGCAGCGCGCGGAGTTCGAAGGACACTACGAGGCGTCCGGCAAGGCCGAAGGGCGCTGGTGGAACGTCCGGGCGCAATGCTCGGACCGTCTGGAAGCCGACGTCCCGCTCCCCTGCTCCGCCGACTCGATCGCGGCGCTCCGCAAGTGCTCCGACGACGGATGCCCGGAGGCGCTGGAGGCCTGCATGGCCGGCGTCTCCGCCCTCTCGTCCGCCCTCCCCTGCGACTTCGGGACGGTGCAGTACTTCCGCGCCTGCCAGGCGGCGAAAAGCGCGCTGTGCCTCGGGCTGACCATGCGCGACGCCGACTACCTCGCAGCCAGCTGGCTCCTCGAAGGCAAAAAGGAGGAATGGGCCTACACGAACGTCCCCGCGGACTTCAGCGCCTCCGGCTACTGCGACCTCAACCCCGCGGTCAAGGCGATCTACGGCCCGGACTGCGACGAGCGGACCGTCTCCTGGCACTACGTCCTCTTCGGAAAGCCGCAGGGGCTGCAGTACAAGACCGAGGAGATCGTCGATCCCTACGCGGACTACCGGGCGATTGCGAACGAACCCGCGTTCAAGATCGTCGGCTACGTCCAGACCGGCACCTCGGGCGGATGGAACGCGGACCACTACAAACACGCGACGCACCTCGTGGTCTTCGGACCGGAGACGAACGCGAACGGCGACATCGTCTGGAAGGGAACCTCCCCCGAAGACCTGAAGGCCTGGGGCTACTACGGATCCAAGACCGACACCCGCGTCATGGTCGCGATCGGCGGATGGGGCAAGTCGAACGGCTTCACGGCCATGGCGAACAGCGCGACGGCGCGCGAGAACTTCGTGAACCAGCTGGCCGCGCTCAAGGACTACCACGTCTACGGCGTCGACATCGACTGGGAGAACGACGGCAACACCTGGCCCTACCCCGGTTCCGGCGTCAACGCCCTGCTGTCCGACATGGCGGCGAAGCTGCATCCGCTGGGGATGAAGATCAGCATCGCCCTCGCCTCCACGACCGCGGGCGGGCTGAACGCGACCGGGGCCGCCGCCGTCGACTGGATCAACGTGATGTGCTACGACGGCAGCAACCACGGGACCTTCGCCAAGATCGCCTCCTGCAAGGAGACCTACGCCGGATACCAGTCGAAATCGGTGATCGGCGTGCCGTTCTACGTCGGCAACACCGCGTACAGCAAGGGCGCCTCGAGCGAAGTGGTCGGCCTGGACGGGATGGCGACGGCGACGAACTCCATCAAGAGCTGGGGCCCCGGCATCATGATCTGGGACCTCAGCCACGACAAGACCGATCCGGAATCCTCGCTGTTGGTCAAAATCGCCGAAACGGCGGGCTACAATCCCTAAAACGCCCTCAAAAGAGGACGGGAACAGGTGAATTTTGCCTTTACCCGGCGAATTCGGCCGCGGCGAGGGGCTAGATTTCCAGAAGATGCACATCCCGCCTTTCCAAGGGGGAGAACGATGAAACACGCGCTCATTTCCGGTTCCCTCGGCCTGTTGGCCGGCGCAGGCCTTCTCGTCGCCTGCGGCGAGTCGGGCGGCTCCTCGCCCACCCCCGTCCAAGGGGGGATCGACTCCTGCGTCGGCGAATACGCCGGGCAGATTCCCGCCGACTTCTCGGCCAGCGGCTACGCCGCGGCCAATCCCGACCTCGCCGCAGCCATCTGCATCGACGGCGCCTGCGACGGCGCCGACGAATGCCGCGACCTCGTCCGGCACTGGGTCAACTACGGCCAGGGCGAAGGCCGGACCTACGACGCCCCCGTCGTCCCCTCCTCCGAGACGGGCTCGTCGGAAGGCGGGAGCTCCGAAGGGGGCAATTCCGCCGGAACGCCGTCCAGCTCCTCGATCAAGGCCTTCTCCTCCGCGGCCCCGGGCACGCTGCCCGCGGAATTCCGCGCCGAGGAGTACTGCTTCCTCAACACCGACGTCGCGGGCGTTCTCGGCGTCTCGAACTGCACGGGCCTGACCGACGGACAGCGCGGGCAGCTCGAAAACCACTACCTCTCCTCCGGCGCCTCCGAAGGGCGCTGGTGGAACGTCGAAGTGCAGTGTTCGCAGCGCGCCCTCTACGAAGCGCAGCTTCCCTGCTCCGCCGACTCGATCGCCGCGCTCCGCAAATGCACCGACGCGGAATGCCAGTCCAAGCTCTCGGCCTGCATGGCGGGCGTCCACGAACTCGCCGCCTCCGAGCTGCCCTGCGACTTCGGCAAGGTGAACTACTTCCGCGCCTGCCAGAACGCGCAGAGCAAGCTCTGCCTCGCGTCGACCTACACCGAAACCGACTACCTCGCCGCCAGCTGGTTCCTCGAAGGGCGCGAGAACGGCTGGGCCTACACGAACGTCCCCGCGGACTTCAGCGCCTCCGGCTACTGCGACCTCAACCCCTCGGTCAAGGCGATCTACGGCCCGACCTGCGACCAGCAGACCGCCGCCTGGCACTACGTCCTCTTCGGCAAGTCGCAGAACCTGCAGTACAAGAGCCAGGAGATCGTCGACCCCTTCGCCGACTACACGCCCATCACCACCGAGCCGTCGTTCAAGATCGTCGGCTATGTCCAGAGCGGCACCAACGGCGGATGGAACGCGGACTACTACAAGAAGGCGACCCACCTGGTCATCTTCGGACCAGAGGTGGATGCCAATGGCAACATCGTCTGGATAGGAACGAGCAAGGACGACCTGAAGTACTGGGCCTACCAGGGATCCAAGACCGACACCCGCATCATGGTCGCCATCGGCGGTGCGGATGGTACTGCCCGGGGTGGTCGAAACAAGTCCGCCAACTTCTCCGCCATCGCCAATGCCGGTGCTGCCCAGACCAACTTCCTCAACCAACTCGCCGAGCTCAAGGACTACTGGGTCTGGGGCGTGGACATCGACCGCGAAGACGTCTGGCCCTACGGAGCCGGACTGGATCAGCTTGTTCCCGCGATCTACAACAAAATCCACCCGCTGGGGATGAAGGTCACCGTCGCCACGGGCAGCCAAAACAACGGCCTCGGCGCCTGGGGCAGCGTCGACTGGGTCAACGTGATGTGCTACGACTTCAACGGCAACGCGTCGAGTTGCCCCGGCACCTGCATGAACTCCAGCAGCTACCCGACCCACAAAAGCCAGACCGCCATCGGCGTCCCCTTCTACACAGGCGCCGGCTCATACCTTTCCGGCGCCACCAACGATCTGGTCAGCTTGAGCGGCATCGCCACGGCCACCTCCAACATCAAGAACAACGGCTTCGCGGGCATCATGATCTGGGACCTCTCCCAGGACAAGACCGACGCGAGCAACTCGTTGCTCTACAAGATCGCCGCGACGGCGGGGTACAATCCCTGACCGAACGCTGCCTGAAATGCTGGCGCACGCGGGAATTTTGCCTTTGCGGCAAAGTTCCCGTTTTCGACAGCTCCGTCCGCGTCGGCCTCCTGCGCCACCCCAACGAGCGGCGCAAGACGATCGGCACGGCGATGCTCGCGCACACCTGCCTGAAGAACAGCTTCCTGCTCGACGGCGTGGACTTCTCGGAGGACAGGAGGCTCCGCGCCGAGCTGGAGCGGTTCGCGCCGGACGAGGTCGCGCTGCTCTTCCCCGGGCCGGCGGCGCGGCCGATCGAGGAGGCGCGCGGGACGCTGAAGTGCCTGCTCGCGCTGGACGGCACCTGGAACGAGGCGAAGAAGATCCTCCACTACACGCCGTTTCTGCAGACGCTGCCGCGCGTCGCCTTCGCGCCCGCGGAGCCGAGCACCTACCGCATCCGGAAGGAGCCCCGGCCCGAGTGCGTCTCGACCATCGAGGCGATCGCGCACTCCCTGCGGGCGCTCGGCGAGGACGAGGAGGTTTCGCGGAACCTGAAGGCGGCCTTCGACCTGATGGTGGAACGTCAGCTGGCCTTCGGGCACTCCGCCCCGCGACAGAAGCTGAGCATGCAGCGTCGCGAGCAGCGGCTGCGCGAGGGGTTCGTCAACTGGTGGCTGATGAGCACGAACCCCGAGCAGGTCAAGGCCTATCTGCGCGGCGAGATCGACCTGCCCGGGCGCCCGAAGTGGGTTTTCCGCGACTGGACGCCGAAGCGGCGCTCGGAGAAGAGGCCGTCCGGCGAAGCGCCTCGCCCGTCGCGTTCCCCTTGAGCTTCGCCAGCCCCTCCGGCTTCCCCTGGTAGAGGATCCGGCCGCCCGCGTCGCCCCCCTCGGGCCCGAGGTCGATCACCCAGTCCGCGCGGCGGATCAGCTCCAGGTGGTGCTCCACCACGACGATCGTGTGCCCCTGCGCGGTGAACTCGCGCAGCAGCGTCCAGAGCTTGGAGACGTCGTGCGGATGGAGCCCCGTCGTCGGCTCGTCGAGCACGTAGACCGAGGCGCCGCGCGGACGGCGCGAAAGCTCCGCCGCCAGCTTCATCCGCTGCGACTCGCCGCCCGAGAGCGTGGTCGCCGGCTGGCCCAGCTTGAGGTAGCCCAGCCCGATCTTGCGGAAAAGTTCGCAGACGCGCGCGATCTTCGGCTGCGCCGAGAAGAAGTCCGCGGCTTCGTCGAAGCTCATCTCCATCACGTCGGCGATCGACTTCCCCTTGAACTTCACGCGCAGCGTGTCGCCGTTGAACCGCGACCCGCCGCAGGCCTCGCACTTCTCCCAGACGTCGGAGAGGAAGTGCATCTCCTGGAAGATGTACCCGCGCCCCTCGCAGACCGGGCAGCGCCCCTCCTTGACGTTGTAGGAGAAGCGGTTCGGGCGGTAGCCGCGCACCTTGGACTCGGGCAGCGACGCGAAGAGGTCGCGCAGCGAATTGGAGACCGACGTGAAGCTGGCCGGCGTGGAGCGCGGCGTGGTGCCGATCGGCGACTGGTCCACGAAGACCACTTCGGCGAAGGGCTCGTCGACCTTGAGCTTCCCGAGGCCCGCGACGCGGTGGCGCTTTCCGCAGAACCGGTTTTCGAGCAGCGGGAGGAGGCAGCCCCGGACGAGCGAGCTCTTGCCCGAGCCGGAGACGCCCGAAACGACGGTCAGCGCCCCCTCCGGGAACTCGGCGTCCACGGACTTGAGGTTGTGGAGCGAGGCGCCGGCGAGGCGCATCCAGGCCTTGGGCGCCGGCTTCGCGGATGCGGTCTCGCCGGCGCCGATCCGCAGCCGGCCCGAGAGGTACGCGCCCGTGAGCGAGTTCTCCGAGGCGCGGATCTCCGCGGGAGTCCCCTCCGCGACGAGGCGGCCGCCGAGGGCCCCGGCCCCGGGGCCGATCTCCACGACGTGGTCGGCGGCCTCGACGATCTCGGGGTCGTGCTCCACGACGAGCACCGTGTTGCCGAGGTCGCGGAGGCGCTTCAGGGTCTCGAGCAGCAGGCCCGTGTCGCGCGAGTGGAGCCCGACGGTCGGTTCGTCGAGCACGTAGAGCACGCCCTCCAGCCCGGAGCCGATCTGGGACGCGAGCCGGATGCGCTGCGCCTCCCCGCCCGAGAGCGTGTCGCCCGCGCGGTCGAGCGCGAGATAGCCCAGCCCGACGTGGCGCAGGAAGGAGAGCCTTCCCTCGATCTCGCGCAGGATCGGCTCGGCGACGGGCCGCTCGGACTTCGTCCACTTCAGGCGCGCGAACTCCGCGGCGCACTCGTCGATCGTCAGCCGGCTCAGCGCCGTGACGCTCCGCCCGCCGATCTCCACCGCCGCGAACTCCGGCTTCAGCCGTTCGCCATGGCAGGCCTCGCAGACCGAGCCGTCGTCGAACTCCCCGAACCCCTCGCATTCCGGGCAGGCGCCCCAGTGCGAGTTGAAGGAGAAGTTGCGCGGCTCGTACTCGCCGTCCGCTAGCCAGTGGCGGTCCGGGCAGGACCAGAACTCCGTCATCCAGAGCGGTTCGGACATCCCCTCCGACCAGAAGGCCACCGCGCCCGAGGCGTGTTCGCGCGCCTTCTCCACCGCTTCGAAGAGCCGCGACCTGTTCTTCTCGTTCGCCTCCAGCCGGTCGACCACCGCGTAGCAGTCGGACTTCGCGTCGACCTTGGCGGATTCGGAGAACTCGAACCGCCGCCCCGCGCTCCAGAGCCCGAGGAAGCCCAGCTCCTCGAGCCGCGAGACGATCCGCCCGAGGTGCGCGCGGTTCTTCGCGAAGTAGCGCTGCGGGCGATCGGGAGACATCACCGGGACGAGCACCCAGACGAGGCCGGAGAACTCCTTTCCGACGCGGCGCCAGACGTCCGGGAGGAAGCTCCGCTCCAGGGGCTTTCCGCAGGTCGGACAGTGCGGGACGCCGAGCCGCGCGTAGAGCAGGCGGAAGTAGTCGTAGAGCTCCGTCATCGTCGCGACCGTGGAGCGCGGCGAGCGGTTCGAGCTCTTCTGGTCCACGGCGATCGCGGGCGAGAGGCCGTGGACGCTCTCGACGGTGCCCGGCTCCATCTGCCCGAGGAAGCGCCGCGCGTAGCTGCTGAGCGACTCCACGAATCGGCGCTGGCCCTCCGCGAAGAGCGTGTGGAAGGCGAGCGAGCTCTTGCCCGAGCCCGAGACGCCCGCGACGACGGTCAGGCTATGGCGCGGGATCGTCAGGTCGAGGTTCTGCAGGTTGTGCTTGCGGGCGCCGCGCACGACGAGGTCGAGCGAAGGCGCGGGCTCGTCGGGCTCCGTTCCCGGGCCGTCCTTCCGGGCCCGGTCCGCGCCGGGGGCCGCGGGGGCGCGGAAGAGGACCGCGGCCAGCGCCTCGGCGGTCGCGCCGGAACCCGAGCGCGCGACCTCCTCGGGAGTCCCCTGCGCGACGATCCGCCCGCCCGCCGCGCCGCCTTCGGGCCCGAGGTCGATCACGTGGTCCGCGCACTTGACCACGTCGAGGTTGTGCTCGATCACGACGACCGTGTTCCCCTGGTCCACGAGCGCCTGCAGGCAGGCGAGCAGCTTCGCGACGTCCTCGAAGTGGAGGCCCGTGGTCGGCTCGTCGAGGATGTAGAGCGTGCGCCCGGTGGAGCGCTTCTGCAGCTCCGAGGCCAGCTTGATGCGCTGCGCCTCGCCGCCCGAGAGCGTGGTGGAGGGCTGGCCGAGCTTCACGTAGCCCAGCCCGATGCGGTCGAGGAGCGACAGCCCGCGCACGATCTTCGGATGCGCGGAGAAGAACTCCAGCGCCTCGCGGACGCTCATCTCCAGCACGTCGTGGATGGTGCGCCCGGCGTAGTGCACCTCGAGCGTCGCGGGGTTGAACCGCCTGCCGCCGCAGGAGTCGCAGGTCACCGCCACGTCGGCCAGGAGCTGCATCTCCACCGTGCGCGAACCGGCGCCCTCGCACTCCTCGCAGCGGCCGCCCGGAACGTTGAAGCTGAAGCGCGACGCGGTGTAGCCGCGGATCTTCGATTCGGGGAGCTCGGCGAAGAGCTTGCGGATCTCGTCGAAGACGCCGGTGTAGGTCGCCGGGTTGGAGCGCGACGAGCGCCCGATGGGGCTCTGGTCGATCTCGACGAGCTTGTCGACGTTCTCCAGGCCGTCGATCCCGTCGTGCTCGCCGGGGACCTCCTCCGCGCCGTCGAGAGAGCGCGCCACGGCCTTCCGCAGCACGTGGTCCACGAGCGTGCTCTTGCCAGAGCCCGAGACGCCGGTCACCGCGACGAAGAGCCCGAGCGGGATCGAGACGTCAACGTTCTTCAGGTTGTTCGCCCGCGCGCCGCGCACGGTCAGGAACCTCCCGTCCGGCGCGCGGCGCGCCGCGGGGACGGCGATGGACTTCCGCCCCGAGAGGTAGGCGCCCGTGACCGACTCGGGAACCTTCGCGATCTCCTCCGCCGTCCCCGCGGCCAGGACCCGTCCGCCCTCGACCCCGGCGCCCGGCCCGATGTCCACGACCAGGTCCGCCTCGCGCATCGTCTCCTCGTCGTGCTCGACGACCAGGACGCTGTTGCCGCGGTCGCGCAGGCGCTTGAGCGACCGGAGCAGACGCGCGTTGTCGCGCGCGTGGAGCCCGATGGAGGGCTCGTCGAGCACGAACGTGACGCCCTGGAGCCCGGCCCCGATCTGCGACGCGAGCCGGATGCGCTGCGCCTCGCCGCCCGAGAGCGTGTTCGCGCGGCGCGCGAGCGTCAGATAGCCCAGCCCGACCTCCTCCAGGTAGCCCAGCCGGGAGCGGATCTCGGGGATCAGCTCCCGCCCGATCAGCTCCTCGCGCCCGGTCGGCCTCAGCTCCGAGAAGAACGCGTGCAGTTCGGAGATCGGCATCTCCAGGAACTCGGCGATCCCCTTTCCGCGGAACCGCGCCGCCCGCGCGTAGGCGTTCAGGCGGGCTCCGCCGCATTCCGGGCAGACGTCGTGGCGCATGAACTTCTCCAGCAGGCCGATGCGCCACTTGTCCCAGAGGTACTGCAGCGTCCCGATCACGCCGGGCGTCGGCTGCGGCTTGCGCGACGCGCGCCTCCTCCCCCACGGCGTCATCACCCAGCGCGGCGTGAAGGTCGATTCGTCGGTTCCGTAGAGCACGGCGTCGCGCTGGTTCTTCGTCAGATCCTTCCACGGCGTCTTGAGGTCGAACCCGAGGCACTTCCCGATGGCGGCGATCTCCTTCAGCCCGTAGTCCGAGAACATCACGTGCCCGCCCTTCGCGACGATCGCGCGGATCGCGCCGTCCGCGATGGAGAGCGACTCGTCCGGGACGATCAGCTTCGGGTCGAAGACCGCCAGCTCGCCCAGCCCCTCGCAGCGCGGGCACTGCCCCAGCTTCTGGTTGAACGAGAAGAGGCGCGGCTCGAGCGCCGAATAGCTCTTGCCGCAGTTCCCGCAGGCGAACTCGGTCGATTCCGTCCAGGGCTTCTCCCCCTCGCCGCGCCGCATGAAGGTCACCTCGCCCGGGCGCAGGCGCATCGCCGCCTCCAGCGCCTCGCGCAACCGCACGGCGTTCTTCCGTTCGACCAGAATCCGGTCCACGACCACCTCGATCGTGTGCATCTCGTAGCGGTTCAGTTCGACCGGCTCGGACGGGTCGCGCAGTTCCCCGTCCACGCGAACGCGGCTCCAGCCGTTCTCCGCCAGCTCGGCCAGCTCCTTGCGGTATTCCCCCTTGCGCTGCCGGACGACCGTGGCCATCACCAGCAGCTCCTCGCCCGCGTGCCCCGCCAGGATCTCCTCCCCGAGCGACTCCACGCTCCGCGCCCGGATCTCCCTCCCGCATTCGGGGCAGTGCGGTTCGCCCAGGCGCGCGAAGAGCAGGCGCAGGTCGTCCAGGATCTCGGTGGAGGTGCCGACCGTGGAGCGCGGGTTGCGGTTGACCGTCTTCTGGTCGATGCTGATCGTCGGCGAGAGCCCGTCCACGCGCTCCGCCTTCGCCCGGCCCATGCTCCCGATGAACTGGCGCGCGTAGGCCGACAGGCTCTCCACGTACTTGCGCTGCCCCTCGCGGAAGACGGTGTCGAAGGCGAGCGAGCTCTTGCCCGAGCCGGAGACGCCCGTCACCACGACCAGCTTGTCGCGCGGGACGTCGAGGTCCACGTTCCGGAGGTTGTGCTCGTGCGCCTTGCGGATGACGATCTTCTCGCCCATGTGCGGATTCCGTCGGAGAGGGTTCTTCGGCCGAAAGCTAGGAAATTCCCATGGACATATTGCACATCCGTGCACCATTCCGAACGCGAAAACCGCCCCGCGGAGGCGGGGCGGCGGTCGTTCCGGATGCCGGGCGGGCTACTTCTTCGCGGTCTTCCCCGCGGGAGCCCGGACGAACTCGGGCGTCTTGCCCAGCTTCTCGATCCGGTCCCACATCGCCCCCAGCAGCGAGAGCGAGTCGTGCAGGTCCTGCGAGACCTCCCAGATCATCAGGCCGCGCATCTTGTTCTTCATCGCGAACTCGACCTTCTCCGCGACGAAGTCCGGCGAATCCCAGTAGTAGAGCCACGTGGTGTCGGCGGGAACGTAGGGCCGGCCGTCGCGCGTGGTGTCGGCGGGGCCCACGTGGGCGGTGTCGGCCAGGAAGCGCGCCGTGTCGGCGACCAGCGAGCGGTCGACGTCGAAGATGTCCGCGATGCGGCTGAAGGCGACCTGGGCCGCCCCCGCGCGGCCGGAGCCCACCATCGTGAAACGGATGCCGTAGAAGGGGACGCCGAGCGCCATGCGGGCGTAGGGGACGCCGCGGTCGTACCAGTACTTGGTGCCGGACCTGACGAAGGACATCGGGGCCGTGGAGCCGATCGACGACGAGTTCCAGCCGCCGGTGTAGTCGTAGGTCATCACGTTGATCCAGTCGCACTGCTGCACCCCTTCGAGGGTGACGTTGGCGGCCCCGTAGACGGAGGCGCCGACCGCGGCGGTCAGCAGGAGGTTCGTGTCGATCGCGTCGAGCGTCCTGCGCACGCCCTTCATCAGCTTCGTGAAGGCCTTCCCCTCCGCCTCGTTCTCGGGGTATTCCCAGTCGATGTCGATGCCGTCGAGCCTGTACTTGCCGACCAGGCTGTCGACCTGGCCGAAGAAGCGCTCCAGCTTGGCGGAGTCGCCGACGAACTTCGAGAAGTTCTTGTCGGAGGCGCCGCCGATGGCCAGCAGGACCTTCACGCCGCTCTCGTGGCCCAGCTTGACCAGGGAGTCGAGCCGGGCGTCGAAGTCCATGTAGTTGGAGGGGGCGCCCCGCCACCAGGAGGGGACCACGCCGCCGTCTTCGGTGGTGACGTGGAAGGCGTAGTTGACGTGGGTGAGCCCGGCGACGTCCATGTCGGCCAGATTGCCCGACCAGGAGGGCAGGTAGCCCACGACCACGCGGTAGTCGGGGTACTCGTCCGGGGCCTTGGGCGTGGTTTCGCGGTGTTCGTCCTCCCCCTTGCGCGAGCCGGACGAGGAGGTCAGGCAGCCGCAGAGAAGGGCGGGGACCAGGGCGCAGATCAGGGCGATTCGGGTGCGGAACTTCATGGGGGAAAATTTAGGCAGTCGACGGATGCCGCCGGAGGGGATTTCCCCTTTCGGGCAAAACGCATTCAAAGGTTTACATTGTCTAGATTTCCTTCCATGAACAGCTCTCCCGTCGAAATCTCCGGGGCGACGAAGATCGTCGGCATCTTCGGCTGGCCCGTCGCCCACTCCTTCTCCCCCCGCATGCACAACGCGGCCTTCCGCGCGCTCGGGCTCGACTACGCCTACGTTCCGCTTCCCGTCCCCCCCGAGAAGCTGGAGGAGGCGGTCCGCGGCTTCCGCGCCATGGGCTTCCGCGGCGCGAACGTCACGATCCCCCACAAGGAGAAGGTCCTCCCCTTCCTCGACGGGCTCTCGCCCCTGTCGGAGAAGATGGGGACGGTCAACACGCTCTACTGGGAGGGCGACCGCCTGATGGGGACGACGACCGACCCGTGGGGCGCGCTCGCCAACCTGAAGCAGGCCGGCTTCGACGCCCAGAACCAGGACATCGCGCTGATCGGCTGCGGCGGCGCCGCCCGCGCCATCAGCTTCGGCTTCGCCTGCGAGCACCCCGAGATGCCGATCACGGTGGTCTTCCGCCGCGAGGACGCCGACCAGGCCCAGCGCCTCCAGCGCGAGCTGCTCGACAAGACCGAGGCCGCCGTCTCGCTCTTTCCGCTCGAGGACTTCGAGCGCCGCGCGGGCAACTTCGAGCTGGTGGTCAACGCCACGCCCGTCGGCATGTCGCCGTTCGACGACGCGACGCCCTTCCCCACGACCATGCTCCACGCCGGGCAGTGCGTGCTCGACATCGTCTACAACCCCCGCCGCACCCGGCTTCTGAACGAGGCGCAGCGGCGCGGCTGCAAGACCGTGGAGGGCATCGGCATGCTCCTCAACCAGGGCGCGAAGTCGTTCGAGCTCTGGACCGGGCGCGAAGCCCCGATCGACGCCATGAAGCGCGCCCTCGGCCTGGACTAGCCATGCTCAGACTTTCGCGCAACATCTACTTCACCGGCTTCATGGGGGCCGGCAAGAGCCGCGTGGGCGAGGCGACCGCCAAGTCGCTCGGCTGGCGGTTCGTCGACACCGACCGCTTCATCGAGGAGCGCGAGGGGAGGACGATTCCCGAGATCTTCGCGCAGCAGGGCGAGGCGGAGTTCCGCCGGATGGAGCGCGAGGCGATCGACGAGCTCTCGAAGCTCTCCTACCACGTCATCGCCCTCGGCGGCGGCGCGCTCACCCAGCCCTCCGTGGCCGAGACCGTCAAGCGCACCGGCGTCCTCGTCCGGCTGAACGCCTCGGTCGACGTCCTGAGCGAGCGCATCGGGCGCAAGGACAACCGCCCGCTGATGGCCGGGCTCGACGACGAACAGCGCAAGGCGAAGATCCGGAAGATGCTCGCCGAGCGCGAGAAGTTCTACGCGCTGGCCGACTTCGCCGTGGAGAGCAGCGAGGAGCTGACCGTGGACGACCTCGTCTCGAAGATCCGCGAGTACGCGGCGCCGTGGGAACACAAGCGGCTGGAGGTGGAGACCCCCTCCGCGCGCTACCCCATCCTGATCGGCGACAACTTCCTCTCCTCCACGGGCGCGTTCCTCGAAAGCGTCGGGCTCGGGCGGAACGACACGTTCGTCGTCACCGACGAGAACATCGCCAGGGCGCAGGCGCACAACCTGCGCAAGCTGGCCGCCTCGATCCCGAATTCGAAGCTCTACAAGTTCGTCCCGGGCGAGCAGCGCAAGAACCTGGAGTCCCTGAACGGGCTCTGGACCCGCCTGCTCTCCGAGGGCTGCACGCGCAAGACCACGCTCGTGCAGTTCAGCGGCGGCGTCGTCGGCGACATGGCCGGCTTCTGCGCCGCCACCTACCAGCGCGGCATCCCGTTCGTCCAGGTCCCCACGACGCTCCTGGCGATGGTGGACAGCTCCGTCGGCGGCAAGGTGGCGATCAACCACCCGCTCGGCAAGAACATGATCGGCGCCTTCTACCAGCCGAAGGCGGTGCTGATCAACCTCGAAGTCCTCCACACGCTCCCGCCGCAGGAGTACCTCGCGGGCCTCGCCGAGGTCGTGAAGTACGGCGTCATCCGCGACGAGGAGTTCTTCTCGTTCCTCGAATCGAACGCGAAGGAGATCCTCAACCGCAGCGACGCGCTCCTGGCGCAGATCGTCGAGCGCTGCTGCGCGATCAAGGCCGAGGTCGTCGGCAAGGACGAGAAGGAGCAGGGGCTCCGCGCGATCCTCAACTACGGCCACACCTTCGGCCACGCCATCGAGAAGCTGACGGACTACAAGACCTTCAGCCACGGCATCGCCGTCGCGCTGGGGATGCGCGTGGCCGGGCGCATGGCGACGGAGACCGGGCTCTGGAGCGCCGACGACGAGAAGCGCCAGACCGCGCTCCTCGACGCGTTCGGGTTCCCGGACCGGTTCCGGGTCGACGTCGACGCGGCCTGGGCCGCCATGGGCGTGGACAAGAAGGCCGAGAACGGCCGGCGCGTCTTCGTCCTGCCCGAGCGGATCGGCGCGGTGCGCAAGGTGGTCGCGCCCGACCGCGCCGCCGTGGACTCCGCGTGGGCGGTCCTGGGGGGACGATGAGCGTACTGGTCACGGGCGGCACGGGAACGCTCGGGCACCACGTGCTCGGGGTGATCCCCCGCGCCCGCGGCGAGCTCCACTCCCTCGCCACGACCCCGCCCGTCGAGCACCGCAAGCACGCCCACGTCCGCTACCTGCAGTGCGACCTGCTCGACTTCGCGCAGGTGCTCGACGTCGTCCAGCTGACCAAGCCGAAGCAGGTCTACCACGTCGCCTCGCAGTCGAACGTCGGCATCTCGCAGAAGAAGCCCTTCGAGACCATCTCGACCAACGTGCTCGGCACGCAGAACCTCCTCGAGGCGGTCCGCCGCACCGTGCCCGACTGCCAGGTGCTCCTCGTCTCCTCCAGCGACGTCTACGGCCCGGGCGAAGGGCTGCTCGACACGGCGCACAAGGAGACCGACCCCTTCCGCCCGCTGACCCCCTACGCCTCCTCCAAGGCCTGCATGGAGATCCTCGGGCTG